>NZ_AJWE01000131.1:0-29751 GCF_000281145.1 Rhizobium sp. CF142
GAGCCGGATGCGGCAGCCGACGTCACCTTTGCGGCGATCCTCGAGCTCGGGCGGCGGGGAACGGGGCGGCGCCTCACTCCCATCCGGGTCGAGATGACCCGAACCGGGCCGGTGACCGAAGCGCATCGCTCCTACTTTGATGCCCCTGTTCGTACCGGCTGCGCGCAGAATGTGCTAGTGCTGGATCGCGGCGATCTGGACCTGCCCTTCGCCGGATATAACCCCGAACTGCTTGCGATCCTCGATCCCTCTCTTGCCGCATCGCTTGGCGAAATCGAAGCGCAATCCTCGCTGCCCGATCAGGTGAAAACCCTGATCAAGCGCCGCATCGCCAGTGGCAAGCCCGATATTGCCGATGTGGCCCGCGAAATGGGCATGAGCGAACGGACCCTGCAGCGCCGCATCACCGAACAGGGCGCGAGCTATCGCGGCCTGCTGGACGAGGCGCGACGGGAACTCGGCCGCGAGTTGCTGTCCGACGGGCAGAACGGCATCGACGAGATCGCGTTTCTGCTGGGCTTTCAGGATACGAGCTCGTTCTATCGGGCCTTCCGCGCATGGGAAGGGCTTACCCCGGCAGCGTGGAGAGACCTTCATTGAACTCTTCATCCGGCGCCACACCCCTGATCTGATCCGCCTGATGCCGATAGCGGTCATCTGCGCCTGCCCGTCCTCGTAGCGCCCGCCCGCACCCCCCCGAATTTACACAGTAATTACGGTTGCGTACTTCCGCGTTGCGCACAAAAAGCTTAAACTTCAGGCCGCACTAAAATGCCGTCCGGGGGGAAGCACTGGCATGAGAAATCGAAGCAAGACAACAAGGCAGCACAGCCACTACTGGACCGCCATCGGCGCGACGGCCATAACGGCGCTCATGGGCGCTCAAAATACAGCGGCTGAAGATGCGGCAGCACCGCAACCCTATCACGCCGCCCTCACCGACCATGTGCCCGGTTTCATCACCGCGCCGGGGCAGACCGATTATCTCTTCATCATCGTCATCGTGTTTTTGCTGGCAGTCGTTCTCGTCATCGGCAACCTCTATTTCCAGCTCCATGCCGTTCCCGAGCGCATCGCGCACAAGACGAATAAGGTGCAGATGGAGATCGTAGCGGTTCTGGCGCTGATCTCGCTCTTCACCCACAATCACATCTACTGGATCATCGGCCTGCTGCTCGCCTTCATCCGCATTCCCGATTTTTCGACGCCGCTCTATTCGATCGCCCGCTCGATGGCGAGGCTCGCCAGCCGCGATCCGGCTGAGATCGACAACGCCGGCGCGCCAGTGGCCGACGCGCCAGTCGCCCATTCGCCGGCTGCGCACGCGCCGCCCGCCCCCGCACCGGTCAACCACGCGCCAGCCGCCGCAGCCCCGCCCGCAGCAGCCCCAAGCGCCAAAACCCCGATCGCAGGCGCCCCGATTGCCCCCGTGCCGGCCGCCTCCCATCCGCAGCCGCCCGGCCAGACGAACGCACAACGGCCCGCCCAGGGGGCGACAAAGACCGGCCCGCACGAAGGGAGTATCTGATCATGCTCGAACTGATGCTCTGCTCGATGTTGACCATTCTCCCTGATTATCTTTACCGGCGCTATGTCCAGGGCAAGCGCATCGGCCGCGAGATCACCCTTTACAGCATGTGGTACGAGCTGCGCTGGGGCATTACTGCCTGCTTGTTGCTCACCATCTCGCTGATCACGATGATCTTCTATTTCCACCCCGCGACGAAGAGCGTCACCGCCGTCTTCCGTACCGTCACCATCCTGCCGGAAACCATTGGCCGGGTCGACGATGTCTATGTCGGCATCAACCAGAAGGTCGAGGCCGGCGCGCCGCTCTTCCGGCTCGACGATTCCGCCCAGAAGGCGGCCCTCGACGTGGCACGCAAGCAGATTGCCGAGGTCGAGGCTGAGAACAAGGTGGCCGAGAGCGAGCTTGCCAGCGCCGACGGCGTGATCCGCCAGGCCGAAGGCGCCCTGCAGGTCTCGATCGACGAATTGCAGATGAAGACCCAGCTCTTGAAGAACGATGCGGTTGCCCGCCGCGAGGTGGACCGGCTCACCAATACCGTGGAGAGCCAGCGGGGCATGGTCAGCGCCGCCTATGCCAACAAGGAGACGCTGCAGACCAAGCTCAGCGTGCTCCTGCCGGCGCAGAAGGCCAGTGCCGAGGCAGCCCTCGCGGCCGCGCAGGTGGAGCTCGACAAGACGGTCGTCAAGGCCGGGGTCTCCGGCACCGTCCAGCAGTTCACGCTGCGCAAGGGCGATGTGCTGAACACCATGCTTCGCCCGGCCGGCATCCTGGTGCCTGAAGCGGCCGGCCGCGGCACGCTGATTGCCGGCTTCGGACAGATCGAGGCGCAGGTCATGAAGCCCGGCATGGTGGCCGAAGCCACCTGCGTCGGCAAACCCTTCACCATCATTCCGCTCGTCGTCACCGAGGTGCAGGACGTGATCGCCGCCGGCCAGCTGCGCCCGACCGACCAGCTCGTCGATGTCACGCAGCTGGCTCAACCGGGAACCCTGACCGTCTTCCTGCAACCGCTCTTCCCCGGCGGACTGGACGGCGTGCCGCCCGGCGGCAGCTGCATCGCCAACGCCTATACCAACAACCATGATGCGCTCGCCGACCCCAATATCGGCACCTTCAAACGGATCGGCCTGCATGTCATCGATACGGTCGGCGTGGTGCACGCCATGATCCTGCGCATCCAGGCCATGCTGCTGCCGGTCCAGACACTGGTGCTAACGGGGCATTGAGGGAGGCATCTCTCCTGCGTCATGCTCGGGCTTGTCCCGAGCATCTGCCGCGGCCAAGCATGAGTAGGACGGCAATGGTTGCCCCCTGCATCGACAGACGCAGATGCTCGGGACAAGCCCGAGCATGACGCCGCATGGCGGCTGACACAGCCTTGCGAAACGCTGCCCGCCCCGCCACCTATGGGGCATGCCCTCACCCCTCAAGCATTCCATGAACCCCGCCGACGCCCCTTTCACCAGCGCCCTTGCCCTCATCCCCGAGGGCTACAGCGAAGGCAGCTTCGAGGGCGGCCGCTGGGGCGCCACCGTCAAGCGTTCGCCCGATGGCAAGCGCATCTGGCTCTATGCCGAGGATCTCGCCGGCAACGATATCGTCAGCTTCAACCTCTACCTGCTGGAGACGAGCGGCAGCACGCTGAAACCCTGCGAAATGTCGTCCGAGAAGGTGATCGCCTTCGTGCTAGGCTACCGGCCAGACAGTGATCAACCGATACTGCCGGCGAAACGCTCGGCAAGCCGCTGACGCTGAAAACCCTCGATGATGAAATCGATGAACACCCGCGTCTTGAGCGGCAGCAGCGTCCTGTTGGCGTAATAGATCGAGATCGGCCCGATATCGACATACCAGGAGGGCACGAGCCGGATCAATTCGCCGCTGTCGAGATGGGCAAGCGCATCGGGCTTGGAAAGCAGCGTCACCCCGAGCCCGAGAAGGGCCGCACCGCGCATGGCGGCAGGGTCGTTGACGACGATCTTTGGCGTTAGATCGACAGGCTGCTCCCCTCCCGCAGCGTTACGCATCTGCCGTTGCGGAATGCGCCCGGTATTGATCGATTTCATGACGATGCCGTCGAGCCCCGCAAGCCCGGCCGGATCGACAGGCGGCACGCGGCCCTGCATATAGGCGGGTGACGCCACCGCCACGAGATGGGCCGGCGCCAGCGGCCGCGCCACCACGCCCGAGGCAAGCTCGAAGCCGCCACCGATTGCCGCATCGTAACCCTCCCCGATCAGATCCACCTGCCGGTTCTCGAACATCCATTCCGGCCGCACCAGCGGATAGCGTTTCATGAAATCAGGCAGCATCGGCAGGATATAGCCCGTGCCTAAACCCGGCGGCAGGCTGACCTTCAGCACGCCTGCCGGCTCCGCCTGCTCGTTGGAGATTTCGGCAATCGCCCCCTGCAGCCCCTCGAGATGGTCGCGCATGGCGATGAGAAAGCGCTCGCCCGCCTCCGTCAGCATCAGGCTGCGCGTGCTGCGATGAAAGAGCCGGAGCTTCAGATTGGCTTCGAGCGCCGCGACATTGCGGCTGACCGCGGCCGGCGTCAGCCCAAGGCGCCGCGCCGCCGCCGAAAAGCTGCCGAGGTCGGCACTGCGCACGAAGGATTCCAGGTTGGCCAGGCTTTCCATCGTCCATCACCTTCAACAAAGACTTGAAACTGATACCATCCACTTCTGTCTAATCAAAGGGGAATGGCATCGCGATATTGGCTCCATCGAACCAACACGACATCCAGAAAGGAAACTTGCCATGTCCATCGGTATCATCGGCGCCGGCAATATCGGCTCCGCCTTCGCCCGCGCTCTTACCCGCAACGGCATCTCCGCCACCATTGCCAACAGCCGCGGTCCTGAAACCCTCGGCGAACTCACCGCCGAACTCGCCCCTCACATCACCGCCGGCACGATCGAAGAGGCGGCAAAGGCCGATATCGTCCTCATCGCCGTGCCCTGGTCGAAACTGCCGGCCGCATTATCCGGCCTGCCGGATTGGGCGGGCCGTATCGTGATCGATGCCAACAACCCGATCGAGGGCCCCCTCTTCAAGCCGGCCGAGCTAGGCGGCCGCCTGTCGAGCGAAATCGTCGCTGGCCTCGTGCCCGGCGCCCGCCTCGTCAAGGCCTTCAACCACCTCTTTGCCAATCTCGTCTCGGCCGATCCCAAAGCCGAAGGCGGCAACCGAGTGCTCTTCTATTCCGGAGACGATGCGCAGGCGAAGGCGGAAGTCGGCGCCCTGATCACCCGCCTCGGCTTCGCCGGCATCGATCTCGGCCCGCTCAAGGTTGGCGGCAGCCTGACGCAATTCCCCGGCGGCCCGCTGCCGGCGATCAACTTGGTCAAGTTCGGCTGAAGGAGAACGGAGATGTCCCCGACCCCGATAGAAACCGCAAAAACCTTCTTCGCTCACTGGAGTGCCAACCGCATCGAGGAGGCACTCGCCATGCTCGCCGACGACGTGCTCTACGACAACGTACCCCTGCCCGATATCACCGGCCGCGAAAACGTCCGCAAATTCCACGCCGATTTCGGCATCGGCACTGCCTTCAATGTGGACTGGCAAGTCACGGAGATCGCCGTCTCCGGCAATGTCGTGCTGAACGAGCGCATCGATGTCTTCACCCACGAAAGCGGCGGCCGGATCACCCTGCCAGTCATGGGCACGATCACGGTGGAGAACGGCAAGATCACGCTCTGGCGCGACTATTTCGATCTCGGTAGTTTCGAGCGGCAACTGGCTGCGATAAAGCGGTAGCAACTCAAACCCCGGGCATATCAGTGGCCGGGGCGCCGTTCACTGCTGCTGAAACGCCAGCCGCACGCCAAGCGCCATATAGATCGAGCCGATGACCTTGCCCTGCCAGCGGCCGATCGTCCGGTTCCTGTTGAGCCAGCCGCGCACCGAGCCGGCGCCGATCGCGAGCGCCGAGGTTACGCAAATGCTGAACGCCACGAAGATGATACCGAGAAGCGCGAATTGCCCGATCACCGAACCGCTTTCGGGATGGATGAACTGCGGCAGGAAGGCGAGGAAGAACAGCGCCGTCTTCGGGTTCAGGATTTCCGTGAATATCCCCTGCCGGAACGCTTTGCCGGGGCTGATCTCGGGTGCAGCCGTCATATCGAGATTGCCGGACTTTTCGATGAAGGCGCGGTATCCGAGATAGATGAGATAGGCCACGCCGATATATTTGACCACCTCGAAGGCGAGCGCCGAAGTCGCAAGCAAGGCCGAAAGACCAAAGGTCGCCATGGTGGAATGGATGAGATCGCCGGCCGCAATTCCAAGCCCCGTTGCGATGCCGGTCCGCCGGCCGCCGCTCACCGATCGGGCGAGAACCAGCAGTGTCGCCGGCCCGGGAATCACCATCAGCCCGAGCACGACAAGAACATAAGTCGTTAAAACAGCGATACTCATCTTCGATTTCCGTTGATTGAAATACCCGCATTCAAATTAACGGCTTCGGCCGCCGGTGCAATATTCGAAAAGTTTACGCCGCGACAGCTGCCGCGATCCCTATCCCGCGAAAAACGCCTTGCGCCGCGCAGCGAATAAGCGCAGGATTCCAATTGCTGGCAGCCACTTCAAGGGCGCTGCCGGTTCGGGCGTTAGCCCTGGCCCCAACGAAAGGAGGACACGATGTCTTCCGATTTTTATCCGTCAAGTCTGTCGCGCAATCTCATCCGAACCGGCGCATTTGCCTACCGCGAGAATGTAGCGCTCGGCATTCTCAATCGTGCCGAAGATGCCGCCGGCGAACAGCAGGGCGATCGTTTCGAATCCGCCAGCAGTTTCGTGGCTTTTCCCGATTTCAGCCGTGGGCCGCAGGCTGGCCGGGGAACAAATGCGCTGCGCATTCATTCATCTCGGTATTCCCCAAGGCAACCCCAGGGGCAATCGCGTCTTTCCACATCGGCAGCCTCTCAGGACGAGCGTCCCGGCATCGGGCCCCTGCCCCTTTGATGCTGCAGCGACCGCGCCGCCAGCCGGCGGCAGGTCGCAATACCTGATCTATCCCGCATCACACACAAGGAGGAAACCATGGCGAAAGGCCAAGTCCGCAGCAACCGCGAAGTCCGCAAACCGAAGAAAGACCGCTCTGCCACCGCTGCACCTGCCGCCGCACCCGGCACGCAGGTCAAGATGGCAAGCAGCACCACGGGCAGCGACAAGAAGAAATAACGCCCGCTCTGGCGCGACGGCCGCTCGGCTGTCCCGCCCATCGTCAAGGATACCAATATGACCACAGACAAACGTGCAGCGGAAAATCTCTTCCGTCCGCCGCAACCCGAAAAAGCCTCCGACGCCGGAAAGCTCCAGGATGTACGCAAGCGATTGCAGCAGAGACAGCGCGAACAACGGCAGGATGAACGCCGCCAACGCGCGATAACGCGGTCGACCCTCCCCGCTGTTTCATCCTGAAACCGTCGACCCAGGAAGACTCTGATACCCGGATGGCTCGGCCATATCAGGAACGAGCAAGGACCATGAAGTGGCAGAATTCGACTATATGATCGAAGCCGGGCTTTACACCGGCAAGACATTGCGCAGCTCCCGAGGCCCCCGCTATAAGCGCTTCGAAACAGCCGCGGAAGCGGTGCGTTTTGCCATGGAAGACCTGCCCGGCCCGCAATTGCGCGGCTGTGTGCTGGAAGTGAATGAAGCCCGCTTCGACGAAAAGCAGATCCGCATGCTTTACGATGCGCCGGCCTATCCGCTTTCGCGCAGAGAGAAGTGACGGGCGCCCGCGGATATTTTCACCGCGGTCATGTCTCCCCATGGTCAGTGCCGCGTCATGAAAATAGGGAGGCAGGATGACGATTTTCTCCGTCCGCCACATCACGTCCTACCATTACAAAAGGCCGGTGCATTTCGGACAGCACCGGCTGATGTTCCGCCCCCGCGACAGCTTCGACCAGACGCTTCTGAGCTGCAGCCTTGATGTCTCTCCCGGGCCGGCATCCGTACGCTGGATCCACGATGTCTTCGGCAATTGCATCGCACTCGTCGATATCACAGCCGCCTCCGCCGAACTGCGCTTTGAAACCGTCATCCGTCTCGAGCATACGGCGCAGGTTCCGCTCGATCTGGAGATCGACCGCAAGGCGCTGAGCTTTCCCTTCGCCTATGACGAGGATGAGGCGCTTGATCTCGAACGCACCATCGTCAGGCACTATCCCGATCCCGAAGACGAGGTCGGCAGGTGGGCGCGGCAATTCGTGCCCCTGAGCCATCAGGCGCGCACCGGCCATATCCTGATGACGCTCTGCTACGCGATCCATGAGAGCTTCACCTATGTCAGGCGTTTCGAGCACGGCACGCAGGCGCCGCGCGATACGCTGCGGCTGCGCAGCGGCACCTGCCGCGATTTTGCGCTGCTGATGATGGAGGCGACCCGCTCCCTCGGCTTCGCCGCCCGCTTCGTCACCGGCTATGTCTATGTTGCCGATCGCGACGGCTCGATCACACTTGGCGGCGGCTCGACGCATGCCTGGTGCCAGGTCTATCTGCCGGGTGCGGGCTGGGTAGAGTTCGATCCCACCAACGGCATCGTCGGAAACCGCGACCTGATCCGCGTCGGTGTGGCCCGCGACCCGCGCCAGGCCGTGCCGCTCTCGGGCAGCTATGACGGCGGCGCGCGCGATTTCGACAGCATGAAGGTGCAGGTCAACGTCACCACGGAACAGGAATTCGATACCGCAAAGGCCAGGTGACGGAACGCCTGGCCCGCTGATGCATTCGCCTGCAGGACGAACCCTGTTTCAAAGGACCACGACTCATGAAGATACGTGCAGGCTTCCACATCGGCTATGAATGCGAGCATGAAACGCCCATGCTGCTGGTCCTCAACATCCACCCGTCCCGTCGGGTGGATCTCCTGACGGAACAGGTGCTGAGCTTCGACCGGCCGATCGAAGCCTGGGGCTACACCGATACGTTCGGCAATGCCTGCACCCGTATCGTAGCACCTCCGGGCCTGACGACCATTTCCACCGAATTCGAAATCTATGACAGCGGCCTGCCCGATCCTGTTCCCGAAGGTGCGGTCCAGCACAACATCAATGATCTGCCTGATGATGTGCTTGTCTACCTGCTCGGCAGCCGCTATTGCGATACCGACCGTCTCGCCGATTTCGCCTGGAAGACCTTTTTCAAAACACCGCTCGGCTGGCCGCGCGTCCAGGCGATCCTCGATTTCACGCACAAGCGCATTGCCTTCGACTATCAGAAGGCCGACCCGCTGCGCACCGCCTTCGGCGGCTTTACCGACCGCACCGGTGTGTGCCGCGACTTCGCCCATCTCGCCATCACGCTCTGCCGCTGCATGAACATCCCGGCGCGCTATTGCACCGGCTATCTCGGCGATATCGGCGTGCCCAAGGACCCGAACCCGATGGATTTCAGCGCCTGGTTCGAGGTCTATCTGAGCGGCCGCTGGTACACGGTCGACGCCCGCCACAATGCGCCGCGCATCGGCCGCATCCTGATGGCCACCGGCCGTGACGCCACTGACGTCGCCATGTCGACGGCCTTCGGCCCCGCGGTTCTCAAGCGCTTCGAGGTGATTACGGATGAGATGCCGGTTTGAGGTGGCTGATGAGTGAGCGCTTCATTCAAAAAGTTCGGCGTGGGTACCGGCAGCAACGAACACGACCAGATTCTTCTTGTCGTCCACGGTGTAGATGAGGAGAAAGTCACCACCGATGTGACATTCTCGATGATCTTTCCAGTCACCCGTCAGCTCGTGATCTTTCAACTCGGCCGGCAGAGAACCTTCATTGTCGACGATCAAACCGACGACCTTCTTCAGTGCGACCATGTCATAACGGCCGGACCTGGAAAGGCGCTCCCAATCTTTCTGAAATTGTTTGGTATGGCTTGATTGCCGCGGCAGCGAAGCCCGCTTGGTGGAAGCGGGCTTCGCTCGGTTCCTGTCACTTGGCAAGCGTGCTGCCCTCAAGTGAGTTGATTAGCTCTTCGGCAGTGTCGAAATGCCTGTCATGATCCGCCTTGATCGCTCTTGCTTCTTCCATCGCGGCGATCGTCCTGGCATTCGGTCGAGTGAGTTCGACGGGAAGAGCCTTGTCTCTGGCGATTCTGGTCAAAACGATGCGGATAATGTCCGAGGTGGTCAATCCAAGGCTATCGAGTACCAAGGCGGCATCATCCTTCACCGAAGAGTCGATGCGGGCACGTACATAGGCGTTTGCAGCCATCTTCAGCCTCCTTGTTGAGTTTGATCTGTATGTAGCTCAGTTGGGCAACACTTTCAAGAAACGTTCCCCATCAAGATCGGCTTCACCAAACAGCATTTGTGCCCTGATCCCTGAAACCTCTCTCACTCCGCAAAGCGCTCGTTGAGGGTGATGTCATGCAGCATCGTGCCGAGGCGGTCGCAGGCATCGCGTCCCTGTTCAGGCCCGCTTCAGCGCCGCGAGATCGCCGCTCTCCAGCGCCGGCAGATTGGCTTCGATCTTGTCGATCGGCCAGTCCCACCAGGCAAGGTCAAGGATCTCGCTGATGACCTCGACAGGATAGCGCATGCGGATGATATGTGCCGGATTGCCGCCGACCACAGCATAGGGCGGCACATCGCGGGTGACGACCGAAGCGGCGGCGACAATCGCGCCCGCGCCGATCGTGACACCCGGCATGATGACGGCATCATGGCCGATCCAGACATCGTTCTCGACCACGGTATCCTTCACAGGCAGATCCTTGTAGCCGAAGGTTTCCGGCTTGAAGATGCGGAACGGATAGGTGGTGATGCCGCCCATCGGGTGATTGGCCGAACTGGTGATGAAATAGCTGCCGCGGGCAATCTGCACGAACTTGCCGATCACCAGCTTCTCCCGGCAACCCGGCCCGAGATAGGGCGCAAGGATCTCGGCCGTCTCCTCGAGCTTTCCGTAATGCGTGAAATAGCTGTAATCGCCGACCTCGATGCGCGGATGATCGATGACATTCTTCAGATACATCGTCGCCTTCGAAAGACTGCCGTCGGGATAGGTGATGGGAAAGGCTGAACTCGCATCGAGAAGCGGCATGGCGGGACCTTTGCGCGGAGTTTTGCGGCAGCGGGTGCTGCCGCCGGACGGAATCCGGAAGCAGAATTCCCTATAGCCGATCCGCCCGCAGTATCCAAAATCTCTCGAACGGCCTGTCGAATTCCGTTCCGCCCATTCGTCTGTAGAATGAAGCCAGGCCAGCCGGCCAGCCTGACATCACAGGAGAAACAGATGCCCCAATATCTCGTCGCCATCCACCTCCCCGACGATTACGCTCCCTGCAAGGAAGACGATGCGACGATGCGCGATATCGACGTGTTGAACGAAGAGATGGTGGCCGCCGGCGTCAGGCTTTTCGTCGGCGGACTCAACCCGGTCAGCAAGGCAATGTCGGTGCGGGCACAGCCCGACGGCAAGCTGCTCGTCACCGACGGACCATACCTCGAAACCAAGGAACACATCGGCGGCTTCTGGGTGCTGGAAGCGGCCGATATGGACGAGGCGCTCGCCTGGGGCCGCAAGGCGGCAATCGCTTGCCGCGTGCCGGTCGAGGTGCGCGCGTTTAATTGATGCCGGCTTACTGGGAAGACCCGAGGCGCACGAGACCATCGATATCAGCCGCGAGCTTCACGAGATCCGCCGAGTAGAACCCGGCCGCGTTGACACAGTTCGTCTCGAGGAGCTTCAGCCCTTCTTCGGTACGGCAGATGTCGATGACATAGGCTGGCGAATAGCCGGGATTGATGTCGACCATGCGCTGAGCGAAATCAAGCACGTCCTCATCGATCTCGTGGCGATGGATGACACGCGAGCCATCCTTGTAGAGCGAATAGGTGACGACCCGCCCGTTCACGGCCCAGATACGCCATTCGCGCAGGATACGAACAGGTTTTGTGAGCATCAGCAGCGTGTCGTGACGAAGCGATCCATCAGGGATCTCAGCTTCGTCAAGCGCCAGCACCCTCTCCGCCATATGGATGATCTCGCCCGTCGATTTCACATTGCCGGGCTCTTCCTTGCTATCGTCAACGGGACGCAGGAACCATTCCCTCCCGTCGTCGGCCAGACGCTCGGGCACGTCCCGGAGGGTCATGAACACCGCATCGGCTCCGTTGAGGAGGTAAGGATGCCACGCCTGTTCCTGAACGAAGGGGCGCAACTTGAAGACGCCCGGCCAGTAACCTTTCGCCTCGGCATACCGCCACAGCGAGTAGGCGCCGAACATGACCACATTTTCAGGATCGGCAACGGCAGGCTCGGGGATTAACTCCCCGACGAAAGGAACGACCTTGTGCCACGTGTAGGGGATGTCGAGCCGGTCGAGCGCCTCGGCCAGCTTTCTGGTATCGTCGAACTTCTGAAGAAGCCACTGCATCCTGTTGCCACCCTTTGTCACCGGAAGCTTTTTGACGGAGCAGCCGCGGCATCGCAACAGGGTCATCGCTGCAGATCGGCATTATTCGCCTTGCTCGCGCCGGCCCCACCCTTCATCGCCCTCTCACATGCGAGTGCTAGCCCTAGCAAATGGCGGCCGCCTTATGGACAGAGCGCCGCCGGCGCCTATCTGCCGCATCTGTAATCCAACAGGAGGGAAAGCCATGTCAGAATTCGTGGTGCTTGGTTTCGATACCGCCGACAAGGCGGATGCCGTGCTCAACCGGCTCGTCCAGCTTGAGAAGGAATATCTCGTCGATCTCGAAGATGCCGTCATCGCCGTGCGCGACTCCGCCGGCAAGGTGCGCCTCAAGCAGAGCGTCAATCTCACGGCCGCGGGTGCTGCAAGCGGCGGCCTCTCCGGCGCGCTATGGGGCACGCTCGTCGGCCTGCTCTTCCTCAATCCCCTCGCCGGCATGGTCCTCGGCGGCGCCTTCGGCGCAGGCTCCGGCGCGCTTGCGGGCTCGATGACCGATTACGGCATCGACGACGACCTCATCAAGAAACTCGCCGACACCATCCCCATCAACAGCTCCGCCCTCTTCCTGCTGCTGCGCAAGGTGCAGCCCGAAAAGGTGCTGGCCGAATTCAAGGGCGAACACGCCACCATCCTGCGCTCCTCGCTCTCGCCGGAGCAGGAAGAGCAGCTGCGCAAGGCGCTGGCGACAGAGCCGGCGGTGGCGACGCCTGCGGCCTGAGTTATCAGAATCAAGCACGATGCCGGGCGCAACCGTCGCGCTCGGCAACTCTTGGGTAAGCGTCCGATCGGGGTTATTTTACATCAGATACCAGCCAGGTCGGGGGAATAACGGTTCGTGGCCTAGACCACGTCCCGAGTGCGGCCGAGGTCAATGCGATGATGGCGACGCAGAACATTCGACCATCTCAATCGACGCTCGCCGCAATCTAACCCAGCCGGCTAACATTGTCCCCCATGCTTATCAGATAACCAAATCTAACGCCGTTTCTTTGCTGATTTTCAGGGATCTCACCGACGTAAACGGGAAGATTTCCAGGTGGCGAGATGTTTCTGGAGGCAAGGTATGCCATCAGAAGCTCCACACCGTCGAGCATTTGACCGATCATTAATTCAAAGAATGCACCCAGAGGTTCAGGAGGGAACGAAGAAGTCTTGTGTACGACTTCGATTGTTGGCTCTGCCAATTCTCGACTTAGAGTCAGACTATAATCTTGAACAATGATGCGCTGATTTTCCTTCGGATGCTCAATGCAGTGCCGGACATCTCTTACGTGCTTTCCAGTACCGGCTAGAACTGACGCAAATTCTATGAACGGATCATCTGCTTCCAAGCGCGATTTCAATATCACTACAAAACCATCAAGCCACTTTCCAGCGTTTCGCATTTCGGCTTCATTGTAAAAAACACAGCAGAGCTTATAGATTGCTTGAAATGCGTGATCGCACTTCTGGATGAACGTCTTGGCCCTGGCCTCAATATCCGGTATCGCTGGCAGCTTAAACGACATGTCTTTAGACGATGAAACTTCAGACTCAGCGGCAATCTTTGCGTTCTTATAAATTTCAGCGACTTCGTTTGCTGCGATTACGTCTTTCAGTATCTCTAACGATGTGAGCCGAGCCGCATCAAAATCGATGCCACTCAGCAACCTGTCCTTCCTAAACAGCTCTTCGGCCGTTAGTAGTATTTTGCGGACAATATAAGATTCCGAACCAGCATTAACGATAATCTGCTGAGTATTTGGAATATCCGCACGCGTCCGCTGAGGATCTATTTCATCAGCGAAAGCAACGCGATATATGGCTTTTTGTTTAACTACATATAGCCGATCGGCAATTGTTATTACGCCGGTTACAATTCCGTCCGACGTGTCGCCGATCGTCATGCTACCAGCAGATTCTCTTATCCTGTCTATAGAGCTTTCTGAGTTCATGAGTTTGGTATTTCCGAATCAGATAATGAAGCTACTCAGAGAGTGAGTAGTGCCATGGAAATATCAGCACAGGAAAGCGTTGTGGCTGGTTGCTGCAAGCCTGAGGCGAGCAGTTTGTGGTCGGATCTCTGTCGCAGCTTTTTACAAAAATGAAGCCGCCCCTATAACGAGTACTTAACTCGAATAGAGATGAGGGTTTCGCACCCTCACCGCCTAACCTTAATCACCTCCCCCAACGGCGCCTCCAACATAAACTCAAACCCCGCCGCCTCATAACTCAGCTCTGCCTTCCCCTGAAACGAAGCCGGCAGCAACCGCCCTATCATCCGCGTCCCGAACCCCTCGCGTTTGGGCGCACTGATCTCCGGCCCGTCGCTCTCCCGCCATTCCAGCGTGAACTTCCCTTCACCACCGGCATCCTTCTTCACGCCCCACGTCAGCTCCACCAACCCCGTCTCAAGACTCAGCGCCCCGTATTTCAAGCTGTTCGTCGCAAGCTCGTGCAGCGTCAGCGTCAGCATCAGGGCCTGTTGCGGCGCAAGGTCGAGATCGGGGCCGGAGATGCGGATGCGCTCGCTGAAATCGCCGACGGAGATCAGTCCGGCCTGGACGAGGCTGTGCAGGCTCGCATCCGCCCAGGCGGTCTCCGTCAGGATATCGGTCGCGCGCCCGAGCGAGACGAGGCGCGAGCTGTAGGTCTCGGCAGCTTCCGCGAGATTGTCGGCCTGGCGAAAGGTCTGGTTGGCGATCGATTGCACGAGGCTCAGCACGTTCTTCAGCCGGTGGCCGAGCTCGTGGTTCAGCATCTGCTGGCGCTGGCGGGCGTTTACCCGCTCGGTCACGTCGGCGGCCATGCCGAACCATTCGGCAATCTCGCCCCTGGCATCGAAGACCGGAATGGCGCGCGAGAAGGTCCAGCCCACTTCGCCATCGGCCCGGCGCACGCGGTGTTCCAGCTCGAAGGGCCGCCGCTCGCGGATGGCGTGGGCAATCGCCATGCGGATCTGCGGCAGATCCTCGGGAAAAAGATAATCGTCCATCCAGCGCACCGTCGGCCCCTCGACATCGGAGAGGGAGCCGCGGCCATCGAGCTGGCGCATCTCCTGCCAGTCCGGGCTCATGCGGAAGACGACATCGGAGCTGGCATTGACGAGCGCGCGCGAACGCTCCTCGCTGCGACGCAGCGCCTCCTCCGCCCGCTTGCGCTTGGTGATATCCTGCATGACGGCAAGCAGACGCGGCGGTTTCTCGCTGATGCGCGAGACGAACATTTCCAGCACCATCTCCTGCGGCTCGGACTCCCGCACGAAGCGGACGGGCTCGCCCGTCATCAGCACCCGGTCGTAATCGTCGTACCAGTCCTCCACCTCGTCGGGGAAGAATTCGCGGATCGTGCGGCCGCTGAGATCGGCGATGCCGAACATTGCCTGCATCGCCTTGTTCATGGCGATATAGCGATAGTCGCGCAGCCCATCGGCGCCGACAGGCAGCCGCTCGATGATGCAGGCGCCCTCGTCGATGGAATCGAACAGCGCCCGGTATTGCACCTCGCTTTCGCGTAGTGCCGCTTCCGCCTGCTTTTTGTCCCTGATATCGCGGAAGATGATGGCGACCTGCCGCTCTTCCACCACACCGATGCGGAAAGCATGGACCTCGTACCAGCGCCCGCCGAGCGCATCGGCCTGATGCGCAAAACGAACGGGCTCGCCCGTCAGCGCAACCTGGCCGTAAATTTCGAACCAGTATTCCTCGTGATCGGGGGCAAGCTCCCGCATCGTCCGTCCGGTGGCCTCTTTCAGCCCCGTCTGCCGCTCGAAGGCCGGGTTGGTAAGCAGGAAACGATAGTCCCGCACGCCGCCCTCGTCATCGAACAGCACCTTTATGGTGCAGAAGCCGTCGTCGATGGAATCGAAGAGAACCCGATAGGGATGTTCGCTATCGCTCTCCGCCATTCCCGCCCGAACGGAGCCTTTTGACTCGGTGTCCATCCAACCCGCCTTCGAGGCCGCTCCTATCCCCTTCAGCCGCAAGCGCATGACTGAACGCAGTGCATCGACAGCTGATCGCCCGGGCCTGATGAACGGCCATTCCTGCACCATCAATTAGCGCTGGGCAGATTATTTCCAAGGGAGGCTGGTGGTGGATTGCGTTGGCGGCAGATCAGAGGGAGCTTGGCCAAGATGGCAACGGACCTGCTGACCATTTTTACTGCGATCGACTGCCACCCGCATCGAAAAATATAGAACGGACAGAGAATTGTCCGCATGTATTATTATGCCATTCTCCTTTTAGTTGATTTTTTATAATAAAAGAAGATAGTCATTCTGCACCTGGGAGGAGCAGGCCATGGCTACCAAGGATGAATTCGCAATTTCTTCTTTGGATCAGGAAACTGCGGTCAGCCGGTTTATTCTGGGTGGACTGAAGAGCTCGGCATCGTCAGAGCAGACATTGCTTCAATCGATCCGCGACGGCAGGCTCGTGGACTGGCAGGCGGGCGCCCACCGGCCCGTGGCCTCTTCGGCAGAACAGCTGCTGACCGAAGAGATACCTTATGACACACCCTATGGCGGTCTTCGTCTGATAACCTCCCTGCGCTGGCCCAGGCTCACGCGCCGCGTTGCCGCATCGCTTCGTGATATTGTCGAAGCGCCCGGCTATCAGGCAGCGTCGACGATATCGCCTTCCGGGGGCAACGGCGGCGGACTGGCCTCTTTCGCCATCGATCCCGGCATATTACCGGCCAGAAGCGCATCAGCCGCCTTGTCCTGGCCTCTGTCCGTCATGGCGGCGGACGAGAACGTGCTCAATGCGTTCGCCCGTTCCAATGCGGTCGGCCGCGGGTTCGTCGACCTTTATCGCAGCCAACCCGGCGCCTCATTGGGAGCAGTCCCGGCGATCGGCGCCTCCATCGTCGATATCGCCGAACCGGGCTTCGACGGACAGAGCCTGGCCTTGAGCTTTCTCGCACCGGGGCAGCAATATCACCCTCTTCCCGAAACCCTGACCTTCGAAGACATTGCAAAGGCCGGGTCCACCGTCTTTCTTCCCGTCAGCGACTTCGACATCAGTTCGAACTTTTCGAACTTCGTCTATAATCTCTCGCATAATCTCCCGGTCGATGTTGCAGCTTGGGATGCGGCACGCCTGTTCAATCAGGGCGGATCGCCGCTGGTTTTTGCCTCCCGCGCCTTTCTCAATAGTTCGCGTTTGTCGTCGGTCATCCCGAACCTGACGCGACGCCTACAGGCCCTTGCGCCCGACAGGCGCATCGATCTCTCTCCCTACATCCTGTCCTCGCTGCAATTGCAGCCGGCCGACGGCGCATCTCCACGGGTCGCAGAGATCGTCACCGCGCTCAACAACAGCGAAAACCTCCGCTGGGATCACGAGTCGGATACGGCAACCGGCATCATGGGCCTCACGCGCGCGCTCAGGGATCTGGAAACCGGCGGCCCCGTCCCGCCGGCACCCGCCCCGCAAGCGGAAGCACCGCAGCCGCAGATGACCGCGCCTTCGCCAGCACCGGCGCAGCCCGCACCCGCCCCGCAAGCGGAGGCAGCACCGCCGATTGCCGCACCGGCACCAACACCCGCGCAGCCGGCGCCTTCCGCAGAGGCAGAGCCGGAACTGGAGGCAGCACCATTACCGAATACCTCCCCGCCGGAGAGACCTGCTTCGGTGCCAATAGACGGATATGGTGGTCTCCCGGGCGATGATGTTGTCGGCGGAGGCTTCCCGCAATCCCCCGCCTCTCGTGAGGCGGAAGACGAGGACGTAGCAGAAGAGGCAGATTCCGAGGAAGGCGGTGAAGACGCGGATGCCGAAGACGCCGTCAGCCCGCCCAAGCCGCCGCCGACGCCGGGGATCGACGCTGACATCCCGCCCGAAGAACCATCGCGCTACACCGATATCAAGCTGTTCGACGAGCTCATGGATCAGGAGCTGACCTCAGGTTATGCGCTGTTGAACAAACGCACCTATGCCCTTGACGTCGCTATCCGGGTCAAGCGCCAGGGGCTTGGAAAAGACAGGGCCGATCAGCCCGCCGTCAAGATCAAAGGGCAGCAGAAGACGGAAACCGTCTGGGTCGTGCTGACGAACCAGAGCAAATATCTCGACGATCCGGCATTCGAGGCATTCCGGTTCGATCGCCGCTTCGAGAAGCTCACCCTGCCCGTATCGGGCGACTCTGAAGACAGCGCGCGCTTCGAGATCACCCCCATGCTCAAGACGCTGCAGCCGCTTGCCGGCGAACGGCACGAAATCGGCATTCGCCTCTATCATAAGCTCAACCTGATCGATCAGGTGAATGTCAGCTTTTTCATCGCGGCCTCGGTCGACACGCTCGTCGACCAGCCGGCCATCCAGCTGACCTTCAAACACCCAGAGGAGAGCGATCTCGAACCGCTGGCGCAAGCCCCGTCGGCGCGCAAGCTGACCATCTCCGTCGACCAGCGGTCGCCCGGCCAGTTTCGGTTTGCGCTGCTGACCGGCAATGCCGAGACCGGCGAGCCGGCGCTCTTCGGCACCCGCGTCCTGACGGAAACCCTTCTCAACAGCTTTGTCAGCGATTTCCGCGAAATCCTTCTCGACGCCGTCTTCGGACCGGCGTTGGAGACCGGCAAGATGACAGGCCCGCAGCGGGATGAGACGATCAAGAAGCTCTCGCTGCTCGGCACCCGAATGATGCAGGCTCTGTTTGACACCCAAACCGGCAGCGGCGACATGGTGGCGCTTGGCGAAATGCTGAAATCGGGCCTGCCAGACGCCTCCCTCGTTCAGATTTCGCTTTTGAAGGACGCGAAGGATTTCGTTCTTCCCTGGCAGATCCTCACCATAGAAGATGACGTCGAAAGCGAGGGGCCGGCCAGCATAGAAAACCTGTGGGGCTGGCGTTACATTCTGGAGATCAAGCGTTGCGGCGATGGCGCCAACAGACGCCCGGCACCGCCACCGGCAGCCACACCGATCCGGATCAAATACGGCCGCTGGAATTTTTTCAACGAGCCCCAGCATTTCGCCCATCTGCAAGCCCTGGCGCAGGGAGCGAAATTCCCGACCGAGCTGACTGCGCCCGTCATCGAGGACGGGGATGCCTTCGTCATGGCCCTGCAAGGCGGGATGGATTTGCTCTACGTCTATGCGCATGGCCATGCAGGCGTGCTTAATACCCCGTCGAGCCATGCTTGCCGGGATCGCGCCCGCACACAGATCGAAGCCTTCAAGAAGCGGCGGCAAATCGCTGCGGAAACAGGTCTCGATACGACCCAGACCGACGCCTGGATCGAAACTTACGAACGCTATCTCGACCTCACCCAAAATGAGGCCGAAAGCCTGCTGACGCTGACGAACTCGGATATTCGGCTGGCAAGGCTCGTTGCCGCCAAATCTCCGGACAACCGGCAGATCAGGTTCAAGGACGCGCCGATCGTTTTTCTCAACACCTGCCAGTCGGCGCAGATCTGGAACGCGATCGAAGGCTCCTTCGTCGGCTTCTTTCTCAGCCGCGATGCGCGCGCGGTGCTCGGCACCGAAACCACCATCCCCGTCGTCGTCTCCGAGGAGTTCGGCCGGCTGGTCCTCGATGCGCTGTTCAAAGGCGCGACACTCGGAGAAGCCGTGCTGCAGGGGCGGCGCACACTGCTTGCCGAGAAAAACAATCCGCTCGGCATTTGCTACACCGTCTATGGCGCGGCCGATGCGCGGATCGGACCTGAAAATACCAACACAAACCCTGGGAGCTGATCATGAAGGATGAAATCGAGCAGGCAGTGAAATCGCTTGGAGGCGCAAGCGCGAACAAGCTCTATGCGGACCTCGGAGCCTATTCCATCACCTATCCGAAGGACCCGACACGCTTTGCCAATCCGTCCGTGTCCGTTCCTGTCGACGTGAGTGTCGCAGGACCGATGGACGATGCGATCAACCTCGGCAAAAGGATCCTGCGGCGCTGGAACAAGGTGATCTACGAACTCGTCTGCAGCGAGGGCGGCGAGGCCGACAACCAGGTTCGAGATACTATCCTCAGCGCCGTGAAGCTGAATTCGCCGGAAGCTCTGGCAGCGGCGATCACCGGCGTCCTGATTTCCGTCTTCAGCGTCGGTCCGGCCGTAGCAGCCATTGTCGGCGTCCTCTTCGGAAAGCTCCTGCTGCCCGCCGCCGGCCAGGAGGTCTGCACATTCTGGAAAGAGCGGATCTGAGCCGCAGATTACAGTCTGCGTGACGAACGCCTGGTCAACGGCCGGGCGTTCTCGTGTCGTCCCTACGGTATCACCGCCAGCACCGGCGTCGCCGTCGTGAGCACCGCCTCCTCGATCTTCCCCGCAGGCGTTACCACCCTCGCCTCGCCGGTCTTGCGGGCACGGTCGAGCTTGGCGAGGATCTGCTTGCCGCCGGAAAGGCCGCAGATCGAAAGCGCGCCGATTGCGCCGGGCTCAATGCCGTCGGTTGGCGCAAAGAGCAGCACCGCATCGTCCCAGATCGAAAGCGCGCCGGAGGAGGCCCGCACCTGGGCGGCGATGATCCGCCGGTTGCGGCCGGCGCCGATCGAGAGCTGCGCCTTGTCGAGCACGGCCTGCGGCAGCGGCTGCGGCTCGGGGAGAGAGCGGACTTCGCCATCCTCGCCGATCACGGCCGAGAGCAGGATCTTCGGCCCCAGCCCCTCGCCTTCACGCGTGATTCCTGCATGGTGCATGACCTCGGTCACGGATACGCCGAGGAAGGACGCGATCTCGGCGGCCTCCTCCATCGTCATCTTGCGTTTGCCCGAGAAGGTGCGGGAGACGGCGGAGGCATCCTTGCCGAGATGACGGGCGAGCGCGCGCAGCGATTGCCCCCTGTCATCAAGCTGGTTGTGAAACCAGTTGCCATCGATCTCAGCCATCAGCGTCCCCATGCACATATGCAGCGTTGCTTATTTGTTGCAAAAAACGCAACGAGGCGCAAGCAACTGCACCGGGCTTTTTACCGTCAACCTTTGACATGGTTGATCTGCTCAAGTTGCAACACGGCCCGCCTTTCCGCCGAAAAACGTTCGTTCAAAGGCAGGGACGCAAAAGATAGGTATTTTTTCCTATTTGCGATTGACGTTGCGATTTCGACAACATAATCTCAACTCCAACAACAAGAGCCGCATGACAGGAGGGAAGATCAGCATGACAAAGGCCCCGACGCCCTGGCAGAAGGTCGCCGCCAAATTGGCGCTGACGCCGAGCGAGCTCGCAGCCGAGCTCAAGCGCCACCGCTCCAAGATTTCGCGGGCGCTGCGCGATGAGCGCGGCCTCATCAACGGCCGCGACCAGCTGATGCTTCTGCTGGCGGCAAGACGCCTTGGCGTTTCGCTCACCCTCTCCGACCTGATGCCGGAGGAGGAGGATGCGTAAAGAGCCGCTTTCCATGCTGGCGCAATCGGAGCTGATCGATGCGCTGGTCGGGCGCTGCGTCATGCATGGCGGGGCGGCCGCCGGCGAGGCGTTGCTGCTCATCGATGACGAAGCGGTCGACGACCTCGTGCATCTCGCCAACCGGCTGCGCCGCCTTGCCCTCTTCGAAGACCGCATCCGCGCGATGGTGATGGCCCAGCCGTAAGCGCATCCGAAACCAGTTCGCAACGTCACGACATCGCGGCCCGCCCGGTGAGGCGGCTCGCACTAGAAAACCAGTGAGGATGAACATGCAGACCATCACGACACGACCGGCCGGGAAAGCCGCCACCCCGCCTGCCGCTATCCCTCAGACGGCTGGCCCGCTCACCATCACCAAGCCGCTGCTCTGCCCCTGCTGCAAGCAGCCGGTCACCATTCCCGCCCCCGAGATCGTCATCGATCACTATGGCATCACGCCGATGGAAGGGCGCATCTTCGAGGCGGTCTGGAAGGGCAAGGGCCTGCCCGTCATCACCGAGCGCATCTTCACCGCCATGTATATCGACGATCCCGATGGCGGCCCCTCGCCGGACAGGATGTACCTCGCCTTCAAGGTGGCCCTTTGCCACCTGCGCCAGAAGCTCGAAGGCTCCGGCATCGGCATTGCCAATGTCGGCTATCGCCGCGGCTACCGGCTGGTGCTGGAAGGCAAGTTTCCGAGCACTACCGCCCGCTAAGTCCCCCGCGCAGATACGTGAAAAGACCATGGCCGCCGCCCGTTCTGCGCCGGCCATGTTGCGATACTGACAACATCCATTGCAAGAGCCGCAACATGCCTGCAGATCTAGAACGGCTTCGCCGCGATGTGTCGCTGTCTGAGAAAGCGGCGCACTATGGCTGCAGGCTGCAGAGGAACGGGCATGAGCATGTCGCCTGCTGCCCCTTCCACACCGAGGAGACGCCCTCCTTCACCATTTTCAGGGGGCAGGATGGCATTGAGCGCTTCCATTGTTTCGGCTGCGGCGCCGGCGGCGATGTGCTGGATTTCGTGCGGCAGATCAAGGGCGTCGATCTCGCGGAAGCCATCCGCATTCTCGATGGCGTCAGCCATCTCGATGGCAACGCTCCCACCGTACCGAACACCACCCCGCGCGCGCCGCAGATGCGTGACCCCTACGAGGGCATCACGCCGCTGCCCCCTCCATCCGAGCCGGTCAAATCAGGCGCCCGCATCCGCCTCTATAATCCCAAGCGCAAGGGCGACCGCTCCGAATGGGGCTCATTCGCTCCCTCCATGGTCTTTCCCTATCGGCAGGCCGATGGCGCGCTGATCGGCTATGTGTTGCGGCATGATCTCTCCGACGGCGGCAAGGAAACGCCGATGGTCATGTTCGCCCGTCTGCCCGACGGCAAGGAGACTTGGTGCCGCTACCCCTTTCCCAAGCCGCGCCCGCTCTACGGCCTCGAAACTCTCGGCAAGACGAAGCAGGTCATCGTCGTCGAGGGCGAGAAATGCCGCGACCGGCTGGCACAGAAATCCGGCCGCACCGTGCTCTCCTGGGCCGGCGGCACGCAGGGCGTCAAACACACTGACTGGTCGCCGCTATCAGGCCGCGATGTGGTGATCTGGCCGGATTTCGATGCGCCCGGCCTTTCGACGGCAGACGAGATCGCCGCCATTCTCTCCGCCCTCGGGGCACGGGTCCGGCTGACAGGTTTTACCGATGCTGGAGCCGCCTCTGATATCAGGCATTTCACCTATTCCGACTGGCAGGCGGGCCATCGTCCCTGCCGAGGCTGGGATAGTGCCGATGCCGTCGATGCCGGCTGGACGCGCCTTGATCTCGATGCCTTCATGCGCGCCACCATTCGCCGCCATGCGCCCGCCCCGGCCGAGCCGCCGTCACCGGCAGAAGAGCAGGACCAGCACGCATCGAAGGCGCCGCCACCGGGCGCCGATGGCATAGAAAGCATGCCGGAATGGTTTCCGAGCCAGCCCTTCGGCTCCGAGGTCTGGCTGGCGCGCATCTTCAACGAGCATCTGGCAAGGGCCTGCGGCGGGCGGATCGTCCGTGCCGACGGCAAATTCTGGGCCTATGGCCCCTCCGCCTGGCGCCCCATTCCCGAACAGAAGATCCGCCTTGCCATGCATGCCTTCGATGCTGTCGGCATCGGCCCGAAGGAGAAGCCGCTGAAGCTCGGCCGGCACATGATCGACGGCATCGTCAACGAGTTCGGCACGCGCACTGCCGAGGCCGGCTTTTTCGGCAACCCGGCCATCGGCGTCAACGCGCTGAACTGCACCATCACGCTGGATGAGACCGGCAAGGTGATCTGCCGCTCCCATGACCCTGACGATCGCTTCCGCTTCACAATCGCCGCGGACTATAACCTCCACACCGAAAGCCATCCGCCCGAAGGCTCGCTGCTGCACAAGCTGCTCTACGGCGCCTTTCAGGGCGATCCCGATGCTGCCGACAAGATCAGCCTCGTGGCCGAAATGCTGGGCGCTGCCGCCTTCGGCCTTGCCACCCGCATCCGCCAGCCGAAGGCCTTCATCCTGCTCGGCGAGACCGCCAGCAACGGCAAATCCACCATCGCCGCGCTCTTCCGCGCGCTGCTGCCTGAAGGCGCCGTCTCCTCTATCTCGCCCGCCTTCTTCAATGATGAAAAGCGCATCATTAATCTCGCCGGCAAGGCGGCGAACGTCGCCGACGAGCTGAGTGCGGCGGCCATATCAGGCGAGGAATTCAAGGCGGCCGTGACCGGCAACCCGATCGAAGGCCGCAGCCTCTACAAGGATGTCCAGAGCTTCATTCCCCGCGCGCTGCATTGCTTCACGACAAATACCCTGCCGCGCTTCAATGGCGGTATCGACCGGGGCCTGCGCCGCCGCCTCGTCGTCATCCAGTTCAACCGCAGCATTCCCGAGCACGAGGTCATCCCCGATATTGCCGAGCGCATCGCAAAGGAAGAGCTGGAACTGCTGCTCGGCTTTGCCGTGTCAGGCGCCCAGCGGCTGAAGCGCAACGGCAGCTACACCATGCCCGAAAGCTCGAAGGAAGCGCTGAACGCCTGGCTGCTGCTCGATCCGCTCAACGAATGGTTCGATATCCGCGTCGAGCCGGCGCAGAACGAACCCACAGGCGGCTGGCTGCGCACCGCAAAGCTCTTCGAGGATTTCCGCAAATGGGCGATCGACCAGGGCTACCGCGAAAGCTTCCTGCCGCCGGTCAACACCTTCTCCCAGCGACTGAAATCCATGCCCGATGTGCGCCTGGTGCGGTTTGCAAACGGCACGATGGCGCAAGGGGTGCTGCTGAAGGAAAGCACGCTGATGGGATCGGCCAGTTACGCCGATGTCTTCTGAGACGCGGAGCGGCTGGGTTTTCGATCAACGGCCATAACAGTCTCGCGTAAAAATTGACTCGCCTTCCGCTGGGAGATGTGACCATGTGCATAGGTGGTCGGCTCTTCTATCCAGCCAGCGAAGCTGTGCTTTTTGAAGCCCGCCCACCCCCTGCGGCAGGCTCGTTCCGAACCGCGAGCGCCCGGTACCCAACCGAGAACCACATCATGTGGTGGGCTTTGCCGTCAGTGTCGCGCTTGCTGAGCCTCGGCGGCTGTTTTTTGGCTAATCGCCTGCAGTCCGCTCTTGCCGCGGCATCTGCATCAAAGCCGGCAAGAAGACATGGCCAATGAGAAGATCTGGCCAATAAGAAGATATGGAATGGAAGAGAAATAGCATGTCCTCACGCCAGGATCTCGACCGCATATTGTTTGACCGCATCTGGGATCTCGGCGCCCAGGCGGTGAAGGATGATCACGTGTCGGCGCTCGCCTATGTGACCGTCACCAAGCCTACCCTGGAAGAATATCAGGAGAGTCACGGCCCCCTGCAGGCCGATCTTATAAAGGTCATCCAGCTCGGCATCCTGAAGCTTCGCGAAAGAGGCGAATTGCAGGAGCCGTAAGCCTGTAGCTTCGAGGCTCGGCTGTTGCTGAGCGAAACGCTGCACTTTTCCGCCCCCGGTCGCAAAAGGCAACGGTGATCGTCTGTCGACCGTCATGGAAGAACTTGCCTGCCTTGCACAGGCTTTCCCGGCGCGACATTCCAGTCCTGCGAACCGTCCCATAGCCCTATTTGATTAGGCTTTTTTTTGGAACGATCTTTGAGGCTCGTGGTTCTGCTACAGGCCCTCAAAAAGCCGGCCGCCGCGCCCCACTCTGTTCTCCTGTAACGGAGGCGGCGGTCACTCTTCCCATCCGGAAATCAAGGTGCCATCCATTCTTACAGCGATGGGTGTCCTTCCCAATCGCCCGGGAGAGAGTGTGAGTGCGCGGGCCGGATCGCCAGGCGTTCCGCCTGAGATCGTCATGCAACAGGCACAACTGTTGCCATCCGAAACTGTCGCGATCCACTAAAAAAGGAACGCGGCATGACCAGCGCGAACTTCCCCGAATGCCTCTCGATCACCCTGCAATCCGAAGGCGGCCTCTCCATGGAACGCACCGACCCCGGCAACTGGACCGGAGGCAAGATCGGCAAGGGCACGCTGAAAGGCACCAAATACGGCATCTCGGCCGCCGCCTTCCCCAATCTCGACATCCGCAATCTGACGCTCAATGACGTCAAACCCATCTACAAGGCCAAATACTGGGACGAAATCGGCGGCGACACTCTTCCCCCAGGCTTCGACCTCGCCACCTTCGACTACGCTGTCAACTCCGGCCCCGCCCGCGCCCTGCGAGACGCCCAAACCGTGATCGGCGCCCCCGCTGACGGCAAACCCGGCCCCCTCACCCGTACCAAGGCCGCAACTGCCGGCACCAGGGAAATCAAAGCCCTCTGCGCCCGGCGGCTCAGCTTCATGCAAAGCCTGGCGATCTGGAAGACCAACGGCAAAGGCTGGTCGGCGCGCGTGGCGAAGATCGAGGCGAAGGCCGTGGCGATGTATCTCCGTGGGCAGCCGGGCGTGGATGTGAAGGCAGCGCTGGCGGATGAGGCAAGCAAGGCGGAGAAGACTGCCGGGACGCTGCAGAAGGCGGGAGCAGCGATTGCGGTCTCGGCGTCGGGTGGCGCAGGCACGGGTGCGGCGCTGCCGGCGGAGCCGAATTTGCTGGTGCTTGTTGGAGTGATGCTGGCTGGGCTGGTCGTGGCGGGTGTGCTGGTGGTGAAAGCAGTGCAGTCGAAGGAGCGGGCGAGAGCCTATCAGCAAACGGCAGAGGCGCAATGAACTGCTGAAAAACTGCCGGCCGTCTCGCCGACAGCTGGATCAACTTCAAACCAGTGATAGAAAAAACGCAGGAGCCCTCAAAGTATATTTCCCGCGTAACGAGAATCAAAATAAGGATACGGCGCTTATCGCACTATTTTAAGGGATAATCATGCGCGCCTATATTGCAATGACACTGATCACCACCGGGTTGCTCACCGGCTGCGTGCCGACCGAGAAGCAATATGATGCAGCCGTCAGAGTGTTGCGAGGCAGCGAGCGTGAGAGAAACGGGCTTTTGGATGAGTGCATAAGGCGCCTCGGCTTTTCCGACAAGAAGGCCCGCCATAACGCCGCTGTCGTGATGAACGTGGCAGAGAAGGACGCTCCGAAAATTGCCTGCAGCCGATACACGAAAGCGATCGTTTCCGGTAGCGTAACCTATCAGGACATGCTCGACATCCAGAACCGCCGCTATACCCCGAAGCTGATCAAGATCTTCCAGGGCCGATAGGCTGACCGTCTGTCGCCCCTGCCCTTCCACGCCCGCTATTTTGACGACAAAGCGGGCGTGATTGCCAGTGTCAGCAATTCCGACAAAAACTGCGCCGCGGTTTTGCGTCCGGAACTGCGTGAAACAAAGAGATAGAGCATCTTCATGATTCGAATAAAAACGGAAATGCTCTAGATTACCCGTAATGGCCTGTTCGGCGACCGCGTCGCCATCTGGATGCGCCACCTTTCGAAGGAGCGCGCATGAAAAAACCGAAGCGTATTGAAGAGATGAGTACAGAGGAGCGCGCCGATACGCTGCGGCGGCTGAGCCAGACGCTGCATTTTTCGGCGATCGTCGCCAGGCAGGCAGGCGACATGCTCTGCAAGCCGCTGGAGGAACTTGCCGACAGGCTGCTGCGCGATGGCGCTGCAATATCGACCGATCGCTCCGAGGTTGCCATTGATGTCATTGCCGAGGCCATGAACCTGCTCGGGCGCTTCGAGCTGAACCATTCGGGCAACAAGTCGACATTGCATTAACCCCGAGGTCGCTCGCGATCCTCAGGGGTCGCCTGCGATCCCCGAGCCCCCTCCTGCGATCCCCAGGGTCGATCCGAGAGATGTGCCGAGCTGCATTCCGACGGGCGCAACGGCCCTTGTAAAAGCCCGCCGAAAGCCTAGTTGAGATAGGATAAAGTTTGTCCTAGCGCGCGTCGGCGCCGAGCCAAATCCCCTCTCTTGACAAGCCCGTTGCGGGCCTGTCCACCGGCGTTAGGAAACCCCATGGCCGCCACCAAAGAGCGCTTTTTCAAACAGCAGGGCCGCCCGCCCGCCCGCAAGGCCGAGGAACCGCCTCACGCGGCCTATGCAATCATGGCGACCGAGGTGCGCCAGCGCGATGCAAAGACGGCGAAGCTGCGCGCCTTGCGGCTGGAGCGTGAGGCAAGCAGCCCGCCGGTAAGCGAGGCCGTGGCAGCAAAACCAAAGCGCAAGCCTGCCGTCCGCCGCTCGCGGTTTCAGTAAGCCGGTGTCATCCCCCATGCCCCCGCAAGCGCGGCTTTTACAGCCATGACCAACCAACCGCCGATAAACGATATGTCGCTAGAAGAGCGCCTGGAGACCCTCAAGCTTCTGAGCGACGCGCTGCAATTCTCAGCCGTGATTGCCCGCCAGCAGGGCGACGAGACACACAAGGCCATGGATTGTCTGGCCGAGCGCCTGCGCGCCGATGCGCAGATACTGGCGCATGATCCTTCACCGACGACCAACGCTGTCGTCATGGAGGCGATCACGCTCCTTGGCGATTTCCAGATGGCCCATCCGGCTCTCAACGACAGCAAGCATTGAGCCGCTGCTGCCGACGAGGACGGACTGGCCTCCAGCTGCCGCCGGCTGCAAAGCCGGTCTCCCTTAATTTTTGATGGTCCAATTTATGGATATTGAGGCGCGTTCGCGGATTTTCTAATGAAAGCTGTAGACCCAGTGCGGCGGCAATAAAAAAAGCGCTCAGCCACCTCGTATGGCTGAGCGCTTTTTTTTGACCTGACGGGGTGGCCCGCCGGGCTTTATCTTCCGCGCTGCGGCTTGCGGCTTTTATCGTTCTTGTCTTTGGCCGACGATGTTTTCGCGTCCAGCGACTGACCGAAATTCGTACCTCCAAGGTGCCCGCCGCCGCTGGTATTGGCCAGCTGGCGCTCGGCACGTCGAAGGAGCTGTGCTGCGTCTGTCTTGCTCATTGTCTTCTCCCGGGAAAAATTGCTCGCAAATAAAAAGGCCGGGGCTGGCCCGACCTTTCCAGGGTTCGCAAGTCCGCAGTGCCAGTACATCCGTGGTCAAAGCGGGGGTGCGAGCCGATTGTTTATTCAGAGGCAAGGTTCTGCGCAGCGTTCTTGCCGCTGCGGGGATCCTGCACCAAATCGAAGCTCACAGACTGGCCTTCACGCAGGAAGGACATGCCGGACTGTTCGACAGCAGAAATATGAACGAACACGTCAGGCGAGCCATCCTTAGGCGAGATGAAGCCGAAGCCCTTTGCCGTGTTAAAAAACTTTACAATACCTGTATTCATAACGATTTTCCTTTCAATCGCATAGAATTACTGCGCCCGCTGGATGCAGGCCGTAAATGGTCGAGCTTGAGAGGAAAGATTAGCCAATGCGCCTTTGCGCAAAAACAAAGCTAACGAAGCAAATTCGATTTTGAAGAGATAGGCTATGTTTGTGTTCATAACAAGGTTACATTTATTTTTATTTGGTTTTCGCCCGTTGCCGCGCTGATAAAACAGGCGCATATTGGCTGGTCAGCAGCCATCTTTCCGGGCGCTGTTGGTTAAGGGCATCCACACCCTGGCCCCGACCGAAAGGAGGACGCGATGTCTTCCTCCATCCATCAGACCTTTCTCGACGGCGATGATATCAACCTGCTTTCACGCGTGCTCAAGAGCGCCGGATATGACGAAGCCGCAGCGCCGGAACTATTCGCACAGGCCGCCAGCAAGGCACTTGCCCTCTTCAGACGCGGCATGCGCCGCGAAGACGCATTGCTGACAGCAATAAGGATCATGCAGGACAGGCAGCAGATCCTGCGGCAAACCGGCAATACCGAATTTGAAAGCCGTTTCGCCATCCAGGGCCTGCCGCCGTCCAGCATCATCATCGATGAGGCAGGAGCCAGCATCATCATTGATGCGACGGAAGAAAGCGCTGCGCGCAAATAACCGGCATCCGCACCTGGCAGGAACCACGCCGCCCATGGCGGCAGCCGATACTCAATGCGCG
>NZ_AJWE01000132.1:0-77603 GCF_000281145.1 Rhizobium sp. CF142
TCGGCAGGCCCCAGCCATATTTCGTGGAGGCTCTCCTCGCTCGTCATCGTCTGCGGATCTGGCTGGCGCATCATCGCTACCACGAAGCCTTTGGATGCGAGGCGTGACGCCATCCAGGCGCCGATGAACGGGCCGGATTTCAGGCCGCCGTGGGAAAGCAGGATCAAGGGGTGACTGCCGGCAGCGGCAGGCGCGTCCTGTTGCGCGGCCTCGCCTTTGAAAAGCGGACTGTCGCCGATAAGGATAGACGCTCCGCCTGCCATCGCCGGATACCAGAGCGTGATGTCCATGCTGCCGCCGCGTTCCGGCACGGGGACCGAGAGGAAAGAAAGGCCGATAGTGTCGGCCGCATGTGCCGGGGCGTTGGTGGCAAGGAGGCAGGCCGACAGCAGCAGGGTGAGAAGATGTCTCATGAAAACCTCGGAACGAAGACCGCCACATGACGGCAAGGCGAGGTTTCCGTTGTTTCCCAGGTGAGTGAGACCCCGATCATGATCGAGGTCGTCGCCGATCGCGATCAGGGTCTTCGAGAGCGTTGTCGAGCGTTAGCCGAAGCGTTCCAGTGCAGTGGTGAACACGTCGGCGTCGATATTGCCGCCTGAGGTGACGACGACGGCCGTGTCGCTATCCAGCTGGTCGCCGTGGAAGAGTGCGGCAGCAAGAGCGACGGCTCCGCCCGGCTCGACGACGATCTTGAGGCGGGTGAAGGCGAGGGCTACGGCGCGCAGCGCCTCATCATCCGTCACGACAATACCCTGTCCGGCCAGACGCTTGAGGATCGGGAAGGTAATGTTGCCCGGCTGCGGCGTGACGATCGCATCGCAGATCGACCCGCTCATGGTGGCATTGCGCTCGATCTTGCCTGACGCAAGCGATCGCGTGGTGTCGTCGAAATTTTCCGGTTCGCAGGGACGGACACGGAAGCCCGGCGCACTCGCTTCCAATGCCAGGGCGATGCCCGAGCTCAGGCCGCCGCCGCCGCAGGGAACGAGGACTTCGGCATTCCTGACGCCTTCTTCTTCCGCCTGTTCGGCGATTTCCAGCCCGGTCGTGCCCTGGCCGGCAATGACCAGTGGTTCGTCGAAAGGCTTGATGAGTGTCAGTCCGCGTTCGGCCGAAAGTCTCGCGCCGATCTCGTCGCGGTCTTCGTTGGCGCGGTCATAGAGCACCACTTCGGCGCCGAAGGCGCGCGTATTGGCAATCTTTAGCTTCGGTGCGTCGCTCGGCATGATGATGACGCTGGGGACGCCGTGCAAACGGGCGGCAAGTGCTACACCCTGGGCATGGTTGCCGGAGGAGAAGGCGATGACGCCCTTCTTGCGCAGTTCCGGATCGATGCCCGAGACGGCAGACCAGCCGCCGCGGAACTTGAAGGAGCCGGAATGCTGCAGGCATTCGGCCTTCACGAACAGCCGCCGGCCGGCAATTTCATCGAGGAAGGGGGAGGAGAGAAGCGGCGTGCGCCGCGCATGTCCGCGCAGGCGGGCCCTGGCGGCAACGATCATTTCAATGGAGGCCATGGGAATCTCTTCTGCTTTAATGCCGCTCATGCATAGAGCGCGCATCTTTGCTTGTGAACGGCGACTTTGTCACGGTGACATGAATATGACATTGGACGCAGCGCCACCCGATTCCCGCCGGACGCGCCGCTTTCTGAACTGTGTGGGGTTTTCGCCATTCATGCGCGCGAATTCGCGATTGAAGTTGGACTTGCTGATGAAGCCGGAGTCGAACATCACCTGTGTTATCGGATGATCGGTGCCGACCAGCTGCTCGCATGCGGCGCGGATACGGAAGTCGTTCACATATTGCGAGACGCTCATGCCGTGTATGCGGTTGACGGCCGTGGAGACGCGCCGGGCCGGGAGATTCATCTTGCGGGCAATGCGGGTGAGATTGAGATCGGGATCGCGATAGAGCTGACGGGCACGCATCAGCGTATCGAGGGCCGCGGCGACGGCCTCGTCTTCTTCCGTTGCCGGCGGCGGCGGTGGCTCCTCCGATATCACCTCCTTGCTGCTCCCACTACTCGCCACCGAAGCGGCGGTGCCAAGGATCAGCAGCGCGATGACGTTGCCGAGTGCGACGATGGCACCTGCATGAATGCCGCCGGTCTTGGTGAAATCGAAGCTGATGATGACGTCGGTGACGGCGGAGGCGATGAGGGCAAAGCCGGTGATCTGCAGCGAACGATAGGAAAGCACCGCACCGTCAAGGCGGGAGGCGACGAGCGCATCTGGACCATGCCGGGCAAGCCAGAGCAGGGCCGCGCCGTAGCCAAGGAAGATCAGAATGATGGCGAGACTGATCGGCTCTGGATAGAGCGCGATCAAGACGACGATTGAGGCCGTCGGCAAAAGGTGTGGCCAGAAACGGGAAAGGGTGGGTTGCTCTTCCATAGCAAGCCCCTTGAAGCAAACCCAGGCGAGGGCCGCGATTGTTGTCGCGATCAACGATTGAATCGGCATGATCGCGATGACGTCGTAACCCCAGCGGATGCCGATCACGACGGATTGGAGGATGTAGAACCCGATCAGCAGCAGGAAAGGCCGCTTTTCGGCAAGCGCCCCATCACCCTGACGCAGCATGCGGATCAGCAGGATGGCAAGCAGCAGAGCCACGACAAAGGGCAGGGGAACGAAAATCATCGGCGAATACCCGGACAGCGATAATGACCCTCAGAATGAACCCGATTGCGTTCGCGGTCGACCCGGATCGTGATCGAGGTCTCGAAATAGGGGCTGAAAATCCATCCTGAAAGTGTCCTCGACGGGAGGGCCTCATTCATGGACGGATTTCGATGATCATTCTTCTTGTGATGCCGGTGCTTCTGGTAGCTTCTGCAGCCGCTCTGCCGGACAAGGTATCGACAACTGCAATTCCCGATCTTTCCGGCGTGCGTGCGATTGCCATCAGCGGTGACGCAAGCTCGATCAACATCACCACGCGAAGCGACCAGCCCTATGGCGCATCGCTCAGCGGGCGACGGAAGGGCTGGTTCTCGTCCTGGTATTCGAGCTGGTACTTTGCCGATTGCCGCGACAACAGCAACATGCGGGTCGAAAACACGGTCTTGCATATCGATATCGCCGCATCGTCGTGGCTGGACCCGTCCGACTGTGTGATCGAGGTCAACGCCAATGTGCCTGCTGGTGCGGCCCTCCGGATCGATCAGAGCGCTTTTACGGCAAGGCTCACAGGGCATTTTTCCGAGCTTGCGATTGCCGGAAAAGCGGCCGACATCACCTTGGACGGCCATGCCGGGGGCATCGATATTCGCGCAGACGCCGTGCGGGCTTCCCTCGATTTCGACAGGGTCGAAGCGGACGAGAGAGTATCGATCCGCGCTCGTGCTCTCGATGCCTATCTCGGTTTCGGAGACAGCGCGCCAATCGATTACAAGGTGACGGCAAAGGCTTCCTGGGTCGATGCCCTGCAGCCAAGCGTGCCGGGCGCTATGCCACGTGTCGAGATCGATGGCGATTTCGTTCGGGTCAGGATCCGCTAAGCGGCTGTTCAATAGCCGCTGGCTGAGCCTTCAGTCGCGCGGTCGTCCATTGCGCCATTGTAGCGGGCGCCGCCGCCCTTCTGGATGGCTGCAAGGCTCTTGCCGCCGACGAGAATACCGGCGGCCTGTCCCCAGACCGGAGCATCAACGCCGCCATCGAGTTTGTAGCCCATGGCGGCGAGCGCCTTTTCGGTATCCGGCGAGAGCGCAAAAGGCTCCAGGTAGACGGTGTCCGGCTGCCATTGATGATGGATGCGCGGGGCGTTGACCGCCTGGCTGATGTTCATGCCGAAATCGACGACGTTGAGGATGGCTTCCAGGGTGATGGTAATGATGCGCGAACCGCCGGGGCTGCCGATTACCATGAAGGGTTTGCCATCCTTGGTGACGATCGTCGGGCTCATGGAAGAAAGTGGCGTCTTCTTCGGCGCGATGGCATTGGCTTCGCCCTGCACGAGGCCATAGAGGTTCGGCACGCCGGGCTTGGAGGTGAAGTCGTCCATTTCGTTGTTGAGCAGCACGCCGGTGCCGGGTGCGACGACGCCAGCGCCGAAGGAGCCGTTCAGCGTATAGGTCACGGCGACTGCATTGCCCTCGTCATCGATAATAGAATAATGCGTCGTCTCGGTGCTTTCCTTGCCGCCGAGCGGCTTCAGATTGGCCGAGGTGCCGGCCCGATACGGATCGATCTTGGCACGAATTGACGCCGCATAACTTCTGTCCAGCAGTTTGGAGACGGGATTGTCGATGAAGTCAGGGTCGCCGAGTGCGGCGTTGCGGTCCACATAGGCATAACGCATGGCCTCGACCATGATGTGGACGGTTTCTGCCGATCCGTAGCCAAGATAAGAGAGCGGATAGCCTTCGAGGACGTTCAAGATCTCGCATATGATGACGCCGCCGGAGGAGGGTGGCGGCGAGGAAATGATGTCATAGCCGCGGTAATTGCACTCGATCGGCTTCAGTTCCCGCACCTTGTACTGCTCGAAATCCTCCTTGGCGAGAATGCCGCCCTTGGCCTGGCTGGCACTGACGATCGCCTCGGCAGGCGCACCTTTGTAGAAGGCATCGGGGCCTTTTTCGGAGATCGATTGCAGGACAGCCGCAAGATCCGGCTGCACCAGCTTTTCGCCCGACGCATAGGGGCTGCCACCGGCTTTCAGGAAGATTTTGGCGGCCTCTTCATCCTTGGCGAGCCGTTTGGCGCTGCTCGCGAAAGCGGCTGCATCGCCCTGCTCCAGCGTAAAGCCTTCCTTCGCATATTTTAAAGCCGGGGCGATCAGTTCTTCACGCTTCCTGGTACCGTATTTCTCGCGGGCTGTCTCGAAGCCCATGACCGAACCCGGTGTGCCGACGGCGAGATAGCCGTCGAGGCTGGCACGTGGGACGATGTCGCCTTTGGCATCGAGATACATGGTCTTGGTTGCGGCAAGCGGCGCGCGTTCGCGGAAATCAAGGAAGGTCGTTTTTCCATCCTTCATCCGGATCGTCATGAAACCACCGCCGCCAAGATTACCGGCCGTCGGATAGACGACGGCCAGCGCGTAGCCCACCGCGACCGCGGCATCGACGGCATTGCCGCCACTCTTCAGCACGTCGACGCCGACATCGGTTGCCAGATGCTGGGCGGTGACGACCATGCCGTGTTCGGCTTCGACAGGTGCCGGTGAAGCGGCAAAAACGGGCAATGGCGCGAGACAAAGTGAAATGGCGGCGAGAATGGCGACGGATTGTCTGGGAAGGCGGTCCATGAATTTCCCCTCAAAGGACGGCGATGGGAAAGATATGGCGTCACTTCTGCGGCAGGCAATGATCAGGCAAGAAGCTCGGCGAGTTTCCTGTTCGTGTCGTGCTCGTCGAGAGGCGTATAGACGATCAGCTTCATGTCCGGCTGGCTCATCAGCGCAAGGCCGGTATGTTCGAAGGACATCAGGCCCTTGACCGGATGGTTCAGGCGCTTCATGCCGGTGAGCGGAGCCACGACCTCATGGCGTGGCCACCAGGTACGGAATTCCGGACTTGCCTGCTGGAGCAGGGTGATGAGCCGCTCGAAATCCGGGTCGCCGGCATAACGGGCGCTGTCGGCGCGGAACATGGCGAGCGAGACGCGGGCGACGGCTTCCCAGTCGACCAGCAGGCTGCGATGGAAATCATCGGCAAACAGCCGGTGCATGGTGTTGCGCTCGTCCGGCCCCAGCCGGTCATAACCACCGAAGAGCAGGTCGGCGGCACGGTTCCAGGCCAGCACGTCCCAGCGGCGACCAAGTACATAGGCCGGCTGATGGGTCAGATTATCCAGCATTCGGCGCAGCGGCTCGTCGACCACTTCCGGCGCGGACGAAAGCGGCTGCGGCGGCTGGCGGCTGTTCAGGGTGAAGAGATGCTGGCGCTCGGCCTCATCAAGACGAAGCGCATCCGAGAGCGCATTCAGCACCTGCGGGGAAGGGCGGATGTCGCGCCCCTGTTCCAGCCAGGTGTACCAGGTGGTGCCGACACCGGCGATCATGGCGAGCTCCTCGCGCCTGAGCCCCGGCGTGCGGCGGCGAAAGCCATCCGGCAGGCCGACATCGGCCGGGCGCAGGCGCTCACGGCGCGAGCGCAGGAAGGCCGCGAACTCGCGACGGCGGGCTTCAAACGTGTCCAGCTTCTGATCCATGGCGACGATCATATCAGTATCGATACCAGGATAAAATCAGGCCTGTTTGCGATTTTGGGACTCCGCAAGATGAGAGCGCACCCGGCAACGAAAGCCGGAAGTTCGATCATCCAAAGGAGTATTCTCATGTCATTGCAGCACGCAGTTGTTATCGGCGGCTCTTCGGGTATCGGCCTTGCCTCGGCGAGACTGCTTCTGGAACAAGGATTTCGGGTCACCATCGCTGCACGGGACGAGGCGAAGCTCAAGGCATCGGCTGATTATCTTTCCGGCGAGATCGGATTGATTGCCGTCGATGCCCGAGATCCCGCCACCGTGAAGCAGGCCTTCGAAAGTCTTGGATCCTTCGATCATCTCGTGCTGGCGCTGGGCAGCGGTCATGGCGCCGGTCCCTTCGCGACGCTTGACATGGCCGACCTCCTTTCTGGCTTCCAGACGAAGCTCATCCCGCATGCTGCGACGGCGCAAGCGGCTCTGCCGTTCCTGCGGCCAGACGGTAGCATTACTTTCGTGTCCGCCGTTAGTGCGCAGGCCGCGATGCCGGGGACCGCAGGCCTTGCCGCCGTCAATGCGGGGATTGAGGCGATGGTGCGGGTGCTTGCTGCCGAGTTGAAGCCACTGCGCGTGAATGGCGTTTCGCCTGGAGTGATCGATACGCCGTGGTGGGATTTCCTGCCCGCCGAACAGCGTCAGGCTGTGTTCCAGGATTTTGCCGGGCGCACGCCGGTTGGTCGCATCGGCCGGCCGGATGATGTCGCCAAGGCCGTCGCTTTCCTGGTCTCGAACGGCTTCATGAGCGGTCACGTCCTGACCTGTGATGGCGGCATTCACCTCGCGGCTTGAACGCTCATACAGTCCCGTCGGCGGCTTCCTCGGGTGCGAAAACCATCCCGGTCAGGTCCTTGTCCCTTAGGGCGGCCCATTTCAGCAGGGCGTCCAAGGCGGGGCAAAGGGCCTGACCCCAATCCGTCAGGCGATATTCCACCTTGGGCGGCACCTGATGATGGACGATGCGCAGCACGATGCCATCATTCTCCATCTGGCGGAGCTGCTGGATCAGCATCTTTTGCGAGATGGCGGGAATGGCGCGTTCGAGATCGGAAAAACGCAGCACCTTGCCGCCGAAGAGGTGGAAAAGAATGATGAGCTTCCAGCGCCCTTCCAGAATCTTCAGCACGTTTTCGACGCCGGTCGCTGCGGAATAGGGTGTCATCGCAGTACCTTACTTTCAGGTAAGTACCTGACTTTTTTGTAGGTTCTTGTCATCTGGTAAGCCTATGCCCATTCTTTTCGGCAAGCAACCGAAGAGGAGTTTCCGAATGAGTATCGAGCTTCCGAAACCGCTGGCCGCCTATTACGCCGCCAAGAATCAGAGGGATGTCGACGGCATGCTCGCCTGCTTTGCGGCAGATGCCAGCGTGCACGATGAGGGCGAGGACAGGCGCGGTCATGTCGACATCCGCGAATGGATGGAGGAGACGACGCGCAAATATGGTGTGGCGGTCAATGCCAGGGAGATTTCCGGCGACGCCGACAAGCCGATTGTGACTGCGCTGGTCTCCGGGAATTTTCCGGGCAGCCCTGTCACACTATATTATCACTTCACGCTTGCCGGCGGCGCAATCACGCATCTGGAGATCAATGCATGACTGTCGTATCGGCATTTTCGTTCGACCCGAATGAGTTCACCGGCAAGCGTGTTCTTGTCACAGGCGGCACGAAGGGCATGGGCGAAGCGATCGTGCGGCGACTTTCCGCAGCCGGCGCACGCGTCGCGACGAACGCACGTTCGCCGCTGCCCGAGGGGGAGACTTCCGCGCTCTTTGTTCAGGCGGATATCAGCACGGCGGAAGGCGTGAATAGCGTCTCCTCGAGGGTGCTGGAGGTCTTCGGCGGTCTCGATATTCTCGTCAACAATGTCGGCGGTTCATCGGCACCAAGCGGCGGTTTTGCGGCGCTGACGGATGCGCATTGGCAGGCGGATATCAATGCCAATCTGCTCGCGCCGGTGCGGCTCGACAGGGCATTCCTGCCCGGCATGATCGAGCGCGGCCACGGCGTCATCATCCATATTTCCTCGATCCAGAGGCGGCTGCCACTCTATGAAGCCACACTCGCCTATGCGGCGGCCAAGGCAGGATTGTCGAATTACAGCAAGGGATTGTCGAAAGAGGTCGGGCCGAAGGGCGTTCGGGTGAATGCCATCGCGCCGGGTTTCATCGAGACCACGGCTGCCACCGCCCTGATCCGGCGCATCGCTGATGAGGCCGGCACCGATGAAGATGGTGGCCGCAGGCTGCTGATGGATTCGCTGGGCGGCATACCGATCGGCCGGCCGGGCCGGCCGGAAGAGGTGGCGGAGCTCGTGGCCTTCCTGGCCTCGCCCCGCGCCGCCTCCATTCACGGCGCGGAATATACGATCGACGGCGGTACCGTTCCGACCGTCTGATTGAGAGAAGGGCCGGCAAGCCGCTCTTCCGCCTTGCGGGCAATCGCTGCAAGGTCACGCGGCTTGCCGGCAATCTTCTCCATGGCGGCAATGGCGACGTCGGTCGCAAGATAGTCAGGCTTGTGGCCGACGCCCCTGACCATGATAAGTTCCGAGCCCCTGATATCCCGCGCCAATCCACGCGAATGCAGATGCTCCCAGACGATCTCGTCCTTGTCACCAGTGATGATGACGGTTGGCGCTGATATTTCGGAATAGTGTGGCGCGTTGGCCGTCAGATATTCATGGAGCCGTTTGAAGTCGGTGGCGTTGTTGTAAAAGGCGCGCGGCCGCAGCACCAGCGACGGACCAGTCTTGGCGACGTAATCGAGAGGCCGGGGATTGGGATGGAAGACGTTCAGCGTGCCGCGTTCCAGCCGCCGCAGGCCAAGGGGCACGACGACCGCATGATTGAAGAGCCAGCCGACAAGCGGTGTCGTCGCGACATGATAATACCAATCGATGCCGCCTGGCCATGGATGGGAGGCCGGCGCGAGGAATAGCAGGCCGGCTGTCTTGTCGGGATGGCGGACACCGAAGGCCGCGGCGATTGCGCCGCCGAAAGAATGGCCGATGATGACAGCCTTTTCGATGCCGCGCTTTTCCATCAGTTTGGCAATGGCGTCGGCCTGGCCTGACGGCAGCGCGTTTTCCGGCCCGCCACGTTCCGAGTAGCCGTGACCGGGTCGATCGACGAAGAGCATCTCGGCGCGGCCCTCCAGTGGTTCACGAAAGGCGCCGGTCTGGTCGAGCAAATTGCCGCTGGCTCCATGAATGAAGACCAGGGGCGGAAGATCGGCGGTGCCGGGGCGCGGAACATGCACGGCATTCATGCGAAAGCCGCCGATATCGGTCAGTTCGCCGATATTGGGATAGGCGTGTTCGAACTGGCGGGCCTTGTAGGAGGAATAGCCGATGGCGGCGGCGATGGGGGCGAGGAGGGCAGAGATTTCGGCAAGCATGGCACTAACCGCACAGTGACGATATCATTGGGCTAAGATTGTGCGCCTTCCTACGCCGTCAAGTGCGCGCCGGATCTGTCAGGTGCGGCTGCCGGCAAGCTTTTCCGAGAGCGTGCTGACCTGCTCCTGCGCAGTGCGATCGGCGGGGTAGACATCCAGAACGCGCTCCCAGGCCTTGAGAGTGATCTGGTCATTGCCCGTGGTGGCGAGGATAGCCGCCATGCCTGACAGCGCGCCGAAATGGCGGGGCTCGAGCTTCAGCACCTGTTCGATATCGGCCATCGACTTGCGATAGTTGCCGAGCACGAAATTCAGCGTTGCACGACGGTTCCAGCTTTCGGCATAGGTGGGTTTCAGGGCGATGGCTTCATCGAGAAAATCGAGCGCTGCCGGATTGCGCTTTTCCTCGATCGCCTTGTCGGCCCATTGCATCAGGAGATTGATCGTCGCGCTGTTGGAATCGTTCCATTCCATGCGGATCTGATTGGCGATGCTGCTTGCCTTGTCGGGGTCGCGCTCACGCTTCAGCTGCCCATAGAGCTGGTCGAGACGTTGCTTTGGAGACGAATCGGAATCGGCCGGCTGTTCGACGATAACGTCCTTCTGCTGAGCCATAGCGGGGAGAGCAGGAGCGAACAGGATGAGGGCAAGCGGCAGGGCCGCTGAGGTCAAGGCAAAAAAGCGCATGGCGGACATATTAGCCCGCCATCGCTGAAGATCAAACAAATTTGGCGTGATCACCGAAGCGACCAACCGATATGCCCGCCTGAGGGCAGGCAAACCGGATACGCGCAATCAGCCCTGACGAGCCTTGTAGCGCGGGTTCTGCTTGTTGATGATGTAGATGCGGCCCTTACGGCGAACGAGACGGTTGTCACGATGACGCGCCTTGAGCGACTTGAGCGAATTCTTGATCTTCATTTTTCTGATCCGCGATGTTTCTGGGGGAATTCACATTCGCCCGTGTCTTTTAACAATCAAAAGCGCGCCGGCTGGGCGCGCTCTTTAGGTGGGGGAGCAGATAACCCGACCTCCGCCTTGTGTCAACCACGTGAAGGCTTTTTTCCGTGGGTTTCAGGCGCTGGCCGGGCAAACGGCTCAGCAGGCTTTGCCCGTCAGCGTTGTCACGTGGCCCATCTTCCGGCCGACACGCGCCTCGGTCTTGCCGTAGAGATGCACCAGCGTGTTGTCACGCTTCAGCCAGTTCGGAACGGCAAGGATATCGTCGCCGATCAGGTTCTGCATCACGCAATCGGAATGGCGGTGCGGATTGCCGAGCGGCAGGCCGGCGACGGCGCGGATATGTTGCTCGAATTGCGAGACGACGCAGGCGGCTTCCGTCCAGTGGCCGGAATTGTGTACGCGCGGCGCCATCTCGTTGGCGATCAGGCTGCCATCGGCCAGCACGAAGAACTCGATGCCGATGACGCCGACATAATCGAGGGCGGTGAGAATCTGTTCGGCAGCCTTGCGCGCCGCATCGGCGGTGGCGGCGGAGATTGTCGCCGGAATTGTCGACGTATGCAGGATGCCGTTGCGGTGCACGTTTTCGGCCGGGTCGAAACAGAGCACAGTGCCGTCGGTGGCGCGGGCGGCGATGATCGAGACCTCCCGTTCGAAGGCGACGAAGCTTTCGAGGATGAGCGGCACCGAGCCAAGTTCCGCATAGGCGCCCTCAGCACTGTCGGCTGCTGACCGGAAGACCTTCTGGCCCTTGCCGTCATAGCCGAGGCGGCGGGTCTTGAGCACGCCCTGGCTGCCGAAATCCGTCAGCGCCGAATCGAGATCGGCCTGACTGTCGATGGCATGGAAACGAGCCGTCGGGATGCCGCAACCATTGATGAAGCGCTTTTCGACCAGTCGGTCCTGCGCTGCTTCCAATGCCCTCGGCGGCGGATAGACGGGCACGCTCCTTGCCAGCATTTCGGCAGCTGCGACAGGCACATTCTCGAATTCGTAGGTTACGACATCGCAGAGCCCAGCCAGTTCGGCGAGCGCTGAAGGGTCATCATAGGCGGCAACGATCTGCTGGTTGGCGAGCTGAGCGGCAGGGCTGTCGGCCTGCGGCTCCAATATGATTGTGCGGAAGTTCAGCCGGGCTGCGGCCATGGCAAGCATGCGGCCGAGCTGGCCGCCGCCGATGATGCCTATTGTCCTGACCATCAGAGATCGTCCATCGGATATTCGGCGACGGAGGCGCTCTGGCGCTCGCGCCATTCGTCGAGGCGCTCTGCGATCTCCTCGTCCGAGAGGGCAAGGACCGCAGCAGCAAGAAGTGCCGCATTGATCGCGCCGGCCTTGCCGATGGCAAGCGTGCCGACGGGGATGCCGCCCGGCATCTGGACGATGGACAGCAGGCTGTCCTGGCCGGACATTGTCTTTGACTGCACCGGCACGCCGAAGACCGGCAGAGGCGTCATGGCCGCCGTCATGCCCGGAAGGTGCGCCGCGCCGCCTGCGCCTGCGATGATGACCTTGAAGCCTTCGGCGCGTGCGCCCTTGGCGAAGGTTACGAGCCGGTCGGGTGTGCGATGAGCCGAGATAATGCGCGCATCATACTCGATTTCCAGCGCCTCCAGCGTATCGGCAGCATTCTTCATGGTTTCCCAGTCGGACTGGCTGCCCATGATAATGGCGACTGGTGGTCTGTCTGTCATCGTCACAATCGTTCCTTCAGGCGATGATATCAGGGATGATCTGGTCTTCCAGTTTGGAGAGCTTGTCCTTGATGACCAGCTTCTTCTTCTTCATGCGCTGGATGCGCAGGGCATCGCAGCCCGTCTCAATCATGGCGTTGATCGCGGCGTCGTAATCCTCGTGCTCCTGGCGCAGACGCGCCACCATGAGCCTGATTTCCGCCTGTTCTTGATCGGCCATTTGCATTCCCCATAATCGTCTTCGGACCTTGTCCGGTCTGCCGATAAATTCCGCAAGCTCCTATCACCAAATAGAGGTAACGGGAAGTTAGTGTTGATCATGAATTTGCCGCTTAGTCTCCATCTTTTGGCCTTCGACAAGCCTTTAAAAATGTGTCACAGTCCGCTGGTTGACACCTTGGATCTCCAGCAATGGATGGCTGGGGAAGGGTAAGAGGAAGGAAGGGTCAAATGACTGTTCAAGCTCATCTTGAATCGCTCCAGAAAAAGCATGTCGCTCTCGAGGAGGAGTTGCATGCCCTGAGAACATCTCCCTCTATTTCCGATACTGAACTTGCCGAATGCAAGCGCCGTAAGTTGCGCATCAAGGACGAGATCGAGCGTCTCAAGTCATCCGTCCATTGATCTTTCCAGGCTATCGCCGGACATCTGTCTTGTGAAAGAAAAGGTAAATTCCCCAATTTTCTAGACTATCAAGCAAGACCCGGTGAATAACCGAAATCAAGCGCCAGTCCCTTGCATGCGGCATCGGGCTGGCGTTTTTACGATGAGGGGCGCCTTAGGCCCAGAACTGATCCAGCCAGAGATTGAGCTTGTCGAAGCCACGGTTATTGACCGTGTAAATGCGCTTCGTTCCTTCCGAGGTCACGGAAACGAGGTTGCTTTCGAGCAGCGCTTTCAGGTGTTGCGACACGGCAGGACGACTGATCGGCAGGCCCTCGGCAAGCTCATTGACCGTCTTCGGCGAGCGCCGCAATTCCTCCAGCAAGAACCGCCGGTTCGGATCGGCAATCGCAGCGAAGGGGTCCGTGTTCGACATCACAAAAAGCTACGTCAAACAGGCCTTTGCAGCAAGGAAATTGTGCATTGCAACGGAACGCAACCCTATTCGAGCAAGCCTTCGCGCAGGATGAGGGAAGCGGCGATCAGCGCCATGGCATACATGAAGGGGTAGAATATCTGCGGCTTCATGCGCCGCACACACCATGCACCGGCAATCGTTGCCAGCGGGGCGAAGGGCAAGAGCGTGGCAGAGGCCAGAAGGTTGCGGGTGTCGAGCTGGCCGAGCGCAAAATACGGAACGAGCTTTACAGCGTTCAGAATGGCGAAGAAGCGTACGCTGGTGCCGGTGAATTCGCGTGGCGGCAGCTTGAGCGGCAGGGCGTAGATCTGGAAAGGCGCGCCGCCGGCATGAGCAACGAAGCTGCCGTAACCGGAAAACGTGCCCCAAAGGCTTGCCAGTACCGGGCGCTGGGGTCGTGGCGGGATGACTATACCTTTGCCAGGGCCGAAATTGTTCCAGAAATAACGCAGACAGAAAGCAACGGTGACGGCGCCGATGAGAATGCGCAGCATGCTGCCCGGCACGAGAGCGGAGGTGGCCCAGCCGAAGGCAATGCCAAGAAGGGCGCCCGGCAGCATGATCTTCAGTGTCGTCCAGTCGCCGTGCTGGCGCCAGATGACCAGCGATATCATGTCCATGAAGACGAGGATGGGAAGCAGGATCGCGGCGGCTTCGACGGGTGCTACGACGAGGGCGAGAAAGGGAAGGCCGATCAGCGACAAAGCGTCGCCCATCCCGCCTTTGGCAAGCCCGACAAGAATGACAGCCGGGATTGCGGCGTAGTAGAATGACAGATCTTGCGGCATGCTTTTGAAGTTCCTCCCCTTGCAAGCCCCCTCTATCGGAATTACTCACTCAAAACGAGTGCGGATCCGCCATAGAGCGGGAAAAACCGCCGCAGATGGAAAGACTTCATGACCGAACCGGAAAACCGCTGCCGCCTTGTTCTCGTTGTGCCCGATATCGCCGATGCCGATGAAAGGGCGACGATCGTTGCCGATGCGTTGAAGGGCGGCGATGTTGCGTCCGTTATCCTGCCGCAATACGGTCTCGATGACGGCAGCTTCCAGAAGCACGCTGAAAAGCTCGTGCCCGTCATTCAGGACGCTGGTGCCGCGGCGCTGATTGCCGGCGACAGCCGCGTCGTCGGCCGTTCGAAGGCCGATGGCCTGCACATTGCCGGACCGGCAAGCGAGATTGCCGATGCAATCGATCGTTATGCCGACAAGCTGATCGTCGGCGGCGGCAATGCCGCTGACCGGCATACGGCGCTCGCAGTCGGCGAGGAGCGGCCCGACTATATCTTCTTCGGCAAGCTCGACGGCGACATCAAGCCGGAGGCGCATCCGAAGAACCTGGCGCTTGCCGAGTGGTGGGCGTCGATGATCGAAATTCCGTGCATCGTCATGGGCGGCACTGATCCGGCTTCCGCGCTCGCCGTTGCGGAGACTGGGGCCGAGTTTGTGGCGATGCGCATGGGCGTGTTTGCCGAGCCGGCTCAGGCGCCCTCGATCGTGGCTCAGATCAATGCCTTGCTTGACGAAAAAGCGCCACGGTTTGAGGATTGATATCGCGCTTATGCCGATCCCCGCCCGCTTTTCGAGATGCGCTCTCCTTTGTATGACCGTCTTACTGGCGGTCCGGCCGGAATTTGCGGCGGCGCAGGCAAATGAGGCGATTGCCGAGCCCTCGGCGACGCCCAGCCAGACATTCCGTACCGATCGACCGCAGCCACAGGGTATTGTGCCGTCCGATGGTGTCGGGGTTTTCGATCGCATGGGTGCGAAGCTGCCCGACCTGCCACCTGAAAAGGAATATAAGGGTCAGATCGACGAGGCGTTCGGCGCGTATCAGCGTGGCTATTATCTGACCGCCATGGACAAGGCGCTACCACGGGCGCAACTCGGCGATCCGGCGGCCCAGACCCTGATCGCCGAAATCCTGTCGCAGGGCCTCGGCGTCAAGCGGGACATGAAGAACGCTGCCTTCTGGTACGGCAAGGCGGCGGAGGGCGGCGATCCGACCGCCATGTTCAAATATGCGTTGCTCCTCATGGAGGGCAATAACGTCACGCGCGACAAGGCGAAGGCCGACGAATACATGCGCAAGGCGGCCGATGCCGGAAATTCATCCGCAGAATTCAATTGGGCGCAGACGCTCGTTGCCGACAATCCCGGCGACAAGGGATTGAAACTTGCCCTGCCTTATTATGAAAAGGCGGGGGAGCAGGGCGTCGCAGACGCGCAATATGCGGTAGCGCAGATCTATCAGCAGGTGCCGGACTTGCCCGGAGACAAGAAGCAGCTGGCCCGCGAGTGGATGGCGCGCGCGGCGCGGGCGGGCTTCGATACGGCTCAACTTGACATGGGTATCTGGCTGGTAAACGGCGTCGGCGGGCCGAAGGATTACGTGCGCGGCTTCGAATGGCTGAAGATTGCCGCCAATAGGGGCAATGTCGCCGCACAAAACAAGCTCGCGCATCTCTACATCAATGCGATCGGTACGGCGCCAGATCCGATCGAGGCTGCCAAATGGTATGTCCTGTCGCGGCGGGCAGGGTTGAGCGACCCGTCGCTCGAGGATTTCTATCTCGGCATCGAGGACGACCAGCAGAAGGCGGCGATCGAAGCGGCGAACAAGTTTCGCCGCATCAACTAACCCGCGGTCTTTCTAGAAAAGGGCGTCCTCGAACAGATCCTCGTCGCTCTGCGCCTTGGCCGGCTCAGCAGGAGCCGCTGCCGTTGTTTCCTCGGTGGCGGGAATGATGTCGCGATGGACATTGCGTTCCTGCACCATGGTGTAGAGCTTGAAGATCCTGCGGTCGAGCGGGGCGATTGCTTCGGCGATGTCGGAAATATCGGCGATCTGGTCGCCGGCCACGGTTTCCAGAACGTCGGCGCAGCGGGCAAGCACGTCGCCGAGATCGTGCTGGAAATCGAGCTTGCCGATCAGCAGGTTGATCCTGGTCGCGACCTCGCGGCCATGTTCGGCAAGTACCTTGAGCTCGTCTTCCATCAGGTTGGCAGCGGAGCGGATCGTGCCGACGGCCGAGGTGAGGCTTTCGGCAAGGCCGCCACTCTTGGTGCCGGCGGCAGGGGCAACACGTCCGGCCGAGGCCTCGAGCGCTGGCAAGCCATTGACGATGGCATCGGCTGAATCATCGAGCTTGCCGGCAAAGATGCGCAACTCGGCGGTGACGACGTTGATCGACTTGCCCTCTTCGCCGAGACGGCTGCAGCGCAGGTTGGTGTTCAGCGCCATATAGTGGATATCGGTCTTGACTGCGCGGATCGCCCCGATGGAGTGCAGAAGCGTCGCGGCGGTGCCGAGCGTTGACTGGCTGACCTGGTCGGCCTGATGGCTCGCGGCATCGACCTGCTTGACGATCTCGTGGGCGGCAGAGACGCTGGATTCCAGTGCGCGCATGAAATTGCCGTCGCTGTTTTCGCTGCCGCGGCTCTGGCCGCTCATCTGGTCGCGCAATCGCAGAATTTCCTGCGTATCCTGGCGGAAGCTCGTGATGGTCTGCACGACATTGCGGGAATCCCGCTGGAAGTCGCCGCACATATCCGCCATCTGCGCAGCCGTCAGGTGATGGATGACGTTTTGCAGGCGCTTGCGTGCATCGGTACCGAGCTTGGCGCCGTCCTCGCTTGTGAAGAAATCCTCCAGCAGAGAGAAGGTACTCTGCACATGTTCGATGCGCTGGCGGGTGATATCGCCGATCTGCAGCGCAGAAAGCGTGGATGCGACCTTGCTCTGCACGCCACGGGCAATGGCGCCCACGTCACGGGCGATTGCGCCGAGATTCTGGCGATGGTCGGTAATTTTCTTTGCATCATCCTTCAGCGCCCTGGCAACCGCAGGAACGGTATCGGCATAGTTCTTGGCGAGATTACCGCCGAAGGAGAGGGCGAGCTTGATCTCTTTGTGCAGGCTGTCGAGATGGTTGGCGAAGCGATTGACTTCGTCGGTCCCGGAATAAATGCGCTCGAGGATTTCCTGGGCGAAACCTGCGAATTCGGCGAGGCCCGCGCCTGTTATCTTCACCGTGACTGCGAAGGTGCGCAGGTAGCGCATCGTTTCCTGCATGTCCGCGACATGCCGGTGCAGTTCCGAGCCGGTCTGAGCAAGTGCCGTCAGAGCTCGCTGGCGGTTTTCTTCAGCGCCAGGAAGCTCGATCAGGTTCTGGACGGTCGCATTGAGGTCGGCGCTGGTGTCACTCGCCTCATTGTTGTCGAGCGCCTTGGTGATCTGGTCCAGTGACGTCAACAGACGATTGAGGACATCCATCACGGACAGCAGGACGGTGCCGCCTTCGAGGAAGCGTTCCTCGACCTGGGCGCGGGCCGATTCCAGGGTCCGGCTGATATCCGAACCTGATGCGTAGTGCGCAGTCTGTGCTGATGCCGTCGCGTTTGCCACTTTTGTACCTTTACTTATAAACACAGGCAATTTGACTCTATTTTTACGGGCAGGATGGAAACGGCAGGTAAACGCCGCAGACTCGTAAACGTTGTGATTAACAACCCATAAAACTATTCGGCAAGATTTTATAAGCTTCGCAGCATATGCTATCTATCGCGTTGTTTTTTCAGGTTATTTTATTATATGAAAAAGCTTCAGTATAAATTATCTCGGATGAGAATTCAGGGAGTCGGGACTCGCGTCAATTGCACTTTCCTACAACCGCTGTTTACGCACTGTTAAGCCTGTCATGAGAGTCCTTTTATGGTCGTTAAGTATTTCTCCGACCATGGAGGCTGCATTGGATACTCAGGCACAATATTGCGAATCTATATCCCTTCCCGAAGTTCTGAGCATTCGTAATGCTTCGGAAGTATATTCGAATATTATTGATCGATTTCGCGGCAATAATAACATTACCCTAAGTCTTCCCGAAAACGCGGAAGCGGATCTGAGTTTTCTTCAGCTCATCGAAGCCGCCCGCCGTCAGGCAAAGGCCGAAGGCAAGACTTTTACCCTTTCGGCTCCGGCCAGCGGTCCGCTTCTCAAGGTTCTTGAGCGCGCCGGATTTACCGAGGCCTTCGATGAAGAAGACAAGAAGTTCTGGTTGCATAAAGAGGTGACGTTATGAGCGCAAACATCCTGACTGTCGACGATTCCGCCAGCATCCGGCTGACCACCAAGGTCACGCTGACCAATGCCGGCTACACAGTCACCGAAGCCGTCAATGGCGCTGAGGGTCTGGCAACCGCCAAGAGCGGCAATTTCGACCTGATCGTCACCGACCTCAACATGCCTGTCATGGATGGGCTGACGATGATCGAGGAACTGCGGAAGCTGCCCGCTCAGGCCGGTGTGCCGATCATCTTCCTGACGACGGAATCCGATGCGGACCTCAAGGCGCGCGCCAAGGCTGCGGGCGCCACCGGCTGGCTTACCAAGCCGTTCGATCCGGAAAGTCTCGTTAAGATCGTGAAGAAGGTTCTTGGCAGATGAGCTCGCTTGATCCAGTCGCAGTATTCCGTACCGAAGCGGCCGAATGCCTCGAGGCGATCGAAGCCGGCCTTCTCGACCTCAACCACGACCTCGAAAACAAGGACCTCGTCGACGCCGTGTTCCGCGGCCTTCACACGTTGAAGGGTTCGGGTGCGATGTTCGGCTTCGAGGCGCTCGCCGCTTTCACCCATCATTGCGAAACGGCCTTCGACCGTGTCCGCAAGGGTGAGGTTCCGGCAACCGCCGAGCTCGTCGCCGCCGTCCTTGCCGCGCAGGATCACATGCGCGCCCTCGTCGAACAGCCCGATGCCGATCACGGCGATACTGGCCACAAGCTGCTTGCCCAGCTCCAGGCCGCCGTCGGCGGCCAGGCCGAAGTCAAGGAGGCTGTCGCGCCTGTCGCCGCAGCACCTGCCGTCGCGGCTCCTACCAAGAAGAAAACGACCTGGCGCATCCGCTTCAGCCTGCCAGCGAATTCCATGGCCAACGGTACCAATCCGCTCGGCCTTCTGGATGAACTGCGCGATCTCGGCGAATGCACAGTCCGCGCAAACATGTCAGGCATTCCGCCGCTTGATAATCTGGTCCCGACTGAGCTCTACGTTTCCTGGGACGTCATTCTGACAAGCGAACAGGACCGTTCGGCCATCGACGACGTGTTCATCTTCGTCATGGATGACATGGAGCTCGACGTTCAGGAAATCGCCGGCCCGCAAGCCGCACCGGCCGAGACAAAGAAGGATGTCGCTCCTGCTCCGGCCGCTCCGGTTGCCGCAGCACCTGTCGCACCGGTGCCCGCCGTTGCTCCGGAATTCCGCCCGGTCGAGGCGGTTCCGGTGAAGCGTGAAACGCCAGCGCCGGCTCAGGCGGCAGCCCAGGCAAAGGCGCAGGAAAACGTCCGCGTTCCGGCAGAGCGTCTCGACGAGCTGATGGACCGCGTCGGCGAACTCGTCATCGCCCAGTCGCGCCTCAGTCAGCTGGCAAGCTCCAGTTCGGATATCGCCCTACGCTCGGTTTCGGAAGAAATCGAACGTCTCTCCGGTGAGCTGCGCGACACGATGATGGTGCTGCGCATGGTGCCGGTCGGAACGCTCTTCTCGCGCTTCCGCCGCCTCGTACACGACCTCGCCCGCGAAACCGGCAAGGTCATCGAACTCGTCACCGAGGGCGAAACGACCGAAGTCGACAAGACCGTCATCGAGCGTCTCGCCGACCCGCTGGTGCACCTCGTTCGCAACTCGATCGACCATGGCCTCGAGCCGCCAGCCGAACGCCTTGGCGCCGGTAAGACGGAGGCCGGTACCGTGACGCTGTCCGCCCACCAGTCCGGCGGTGAAGTCATCATCTCCATCAAGGATGACGGCCGGGGCATCAACCGCGAGCGGGTTCGCGCCAAGGCAGAATCCTCGGGCCTGATTGCGCCCGGCCAGCCGCTTTCCGATCAGGAGCTGCTGCAGCTCATTTTCGCGCCGGGCTTCTCCACTGCTGCAACGATCACCAATCTCTCCGGTCGTGGCGTCGGCATGGACGTCGTCAAGAAGACGGTCGAGGCGCTGCGTGGCGCCATCGAGATCGTCAGCCTGCCGGGGCAGGGCTCGGAAGTCTCTCTCCGCATTCCGCTGACGCTCGCCATCATCGATGGCCTGCTGGTGCGTGTCGGTTCCGGCCGTTACGTCATCCCGCTCTCGGCGGTCGAGGAATGCCTCGAACTGTCGCTGGAAGAAGATCTCCGCTCGCGTGGGCGCAGCTTCATCTCGCTGCGCGACAGCCTGGTGCCGTTCCTGAGGCTTCGCGATCTCTTCCGCACCGGCACCAAGCCGGACGTGCATCAGAAGGTGGTCGTCATCTCGACGGGCACCGAACGTGTCGGCCTCGTGGTCGATCAGATCATCGGCGACCACCAGACGGTCATCAAGTCGATGTCGAAACTGCACAACGACGTGGCGACCTTCTCTGGCGCCACCATTCTCGGCGACGGCAGCGTCGCCCTCATTCTTGACGTCGGGCACCTCGTTGCCGCGGGTCAGCAACAGGAGGCGCAATTGCGCGTGGCAGGATGAGCACAGCAGCAACAGCCGAAAAATTCGACAAGCACTGGAACTATGCCGACGAAATCGAAGTTCTGACCTTCGATCTCAATGGCGAAACCTTCGCGCTGGAAGCGGTCATCGTCCAGGAAATCCTGGATCTGCTTCCCGAGACTGCGGTGCCGGGCAGCCAGCCTTTCGTCGCCAGCGTCATCAATTTCCGCGGCAAGGTCATTCCGCTTGCCGATCTTCGTCTTGCCTTTGGGATGGAAGCGTCGGAAGCGACGATCGACAGCCGCATCATCGTCATCGAGGTTGATCTGCAGGGGGAGCAGACACTCGTAGGAATGCGTACCGACAAGGTGAACGAGGTGACGACGCTGACGAAAAGCGCCAGCGAACCGCCGCCAAGCGTGGGTATGCGTTGGCGCGCGGATTACATCAACTGCCTGGTCAAGAGGGGAGGCGAGTTCATCATCCTTCCGAATTTGCAGGCGATTTTCTCATCGAGGCATGAGACGGCGGGGGCCGTCAACTAGCCGGGGGCCAATCATTGAGGGGTTAAGACGATGCGATTGACGATCAAGACTAAACTGGTGAGCGCTTTCACCTTCATCATTATCATGCTGATAGGCACCGCTGCCTACGGCATCTTCAGCCTCGGTTCGCTGAACGATACGATCAGCAATCTTCTCGCCGGTCCTGCCGCGCGCCTGGATCTGGCGCAACAGATCAATATCGCCCAGCTCGAAGCCATCCGCCAGCAGAAGAACCTTCTGACCGCGCGCAACGCCGACGACGCTTCCGGTGCAATCGAAAAAGGTAACCAGGCCCGCAAGGACTTCGCCGACGCATTCGCTGCCGTAACGAAGCTCGCAACTGAAGAAGGCAAGGCGCGTTGGGAGCGTGTTGCCGAGCTTTCCAAGACATTCAACCAGGCAGACGATCAGATTCGGGATTTCATCAAGGGCGGCAATACGGATGGCGCCAACAATGTCTCGGTCACGACGGCCCGCCAGGCAGCCAACGATATCGACTCCACGCTCGATGAAATTCTGGCGCTCGAAAAACAGCGCATGAAGGCTGCAGACGACAGCGCCGAGCAGCAGTACGGCACGACGCGCACGACGATGATCGCGGTTGCCGCCGCAGCGTTGCTGATTGCTGTCCTCACGGCCTTCTGGATCGCGAATACCATCAGCAAGGGTCTTAGCCGCGCCAACACCGTTGTCCGCGAAGTTGCCGAAGGCGACCTGACGAAGATGGCCGAAATCACCACGCATGACGAAATCGGCGAACTGCTCGGCAACGTCAATGTCATGATCGAACGCCTGCGCGGTGTCGTCGCCGATGCCCTGTCTGCCGCCGACAACGTTTCTTCCGGCAGCCAGGAACTGTCGGCCAGCTCCGAGCAGGTTTCGCAGGGTGCGACCGAACAGGCGGCTTCCGCTGAAGAGGCCTCCGCTTCGATGGAAGAGATGGCTTCAAACATCAAGCAGAATGCCGACAATGCCGCCCAGACCGAGAAGATCGCCCGCCAGTCCGCCAAGGACGCGGAAGCTTCCGGCGACGCCGTCAACCGCGCCGTCGATGCAATGCGCACGATCGCCGAGAAGATCGGCATCGTTCAGGAAATCGCCCGCCAGACCGACCTGCTCGCCCTGAACGCCGCCGTCGAAGCCGCTCGTGCCGGTGAACACGGCAAGGGCTTCGCCGTCGTCGCCTCGGAAGTGCGCAAGCTTGCAGAACGCAGCCAGTCGGCAGCCGCGGAGATCTCTTCCATGTCGAGCGACACGGTCAAGGCCGCTCGCGATGCCGGCGAAATGCTCGGTCGCCTGGTTCCTGACATCCGCAAGACTGCCGAACTGGTCTCCGAGATCAGTGCCGCCTGCCGCGAACAGGATATCGGTGCCTCGCAGATCAATGAAGCGATCCAGCAGCTCGACAAGGTGACGCAGCAGAATGCCGGCGCCTCCGAAGAGATGTCGGCTACTTCAGAAGAGCTTGCTGCTCAGGCCGAGGAACTGCAGGCTTCGATCGCCTTCTTCAAGGTTGATACCGCAGGCACGACCCGTGCTGGTGTACGGAAAACCGCTGCAAAGCCGGCTGCCAAGGTGGTCAAGGCTCCGGCCGCTGCCCCACGCAAGCCAACTCCGGCGACGCAAAACCACAATCACGGCCACACCGTCGCTTCCCAACAGGCACGTGCCAAAGGCTTTGCTCTGGACATGTCGATGGGCGGCCCGGACGCCGGCGACGACGATTTCCGCGAAAGCGCTTGAGCGCTTCTCAGTCAACCGAAATTCTCCGCGGCCGCCTCGGCGGCCTCGGACCGAAATATCCCGCAACGTGTGTATGCGTTAGCGTCGTGATCACTAGATGTCCGACTGCTGGGAAGTGAATCACTCGCTGTCCCCCCTTTTTGGCTCTTCATTGGTTTTACTTACTGGCGATCTGCTCACGGGCCGCCTTGCGAGACAGTATTTTCCGCTTTCAGGGGATAGAGATGCGTTTCACCATTAAAATGAAGCTGGGTATTGCTTTTGGCCTCGTAATATTACTTGCACTTGGGATGGCAGGTCTTGCCATTTCCAATCTTTATTCACTCAATGCCGCCATCAGCGATATCGTTGCTGGTCCTGCCAAGAACCTTTTGAATTCGGGTGGGCTCTCTGATGCGGTCGCCGCATCGATCCGCGCCGAGAAGAACGCCGTTATGAACACGGATCCGGCTGCCATCACCGGATATCGGGATACGGTCGCGCAGGAACGGAAGACTATCGACGACCGGCTGGCCGAGCTCGACAAGGAGACCAATCCGGCAGTCGTCAGCAAGCTTGCAGAATTCCGTTCGGTCTATCCGAACTGGACACGGATGCAGGACCAGATTCTTGATCTGGCAACCCAGAACACTGCTGAAAGCAACGCGCATGCCGCTCAGATTTCCATGGGCGAAGGTGCCAAGATCACCGATAATCTCCTGAAGATCGTGGGCGAACTCAACACTCATATTGTCGAAGATCTTCACGCCACCGATGTAGCGACGAATGTCCAATACGACAATTCCAGCAGCGCCCTGATCGGCATGGCGGTGGTGCTGTTCGTCTTCTCGACGGCCATCGCGGTCTGGATCGCTCTCGGTATCAACCGCGGCCTGAAGAAGGTTGCCTTCATCGCGGAAGCCGTCTCGAAAGGCGATCTTGAGCAGAAGGTCGAGATCAAGACCAATGATGAGATCAAGGATCTGATCGACACGGTCAATATCATGACCGCCAACCTGCGCAGCACTGCGGCCCTTGCCGACAAGATCGCCATGGGGGATCTCTCGGTCGACGCAAAGCCGCTGTCGGACAAGGATGCTCTCGGCATCGCCATGCAGAGCATGGTGACCAACCTGCGCACAACTGCCGAAGTGGCCAACCAGATCTCGAACGGCGACCTGACCGTTTCACCGAAGCCGCTTTCGGAAAAGGATGTGCTCGGCACTGCGCTCGAGCAGATGGTCGAGCGCCTGCGTGGTGTCGTCGCCGATGCGATCTCGGCTGCCGAGAACGTCTCTGCGGGCAGCCAGGAACTCTCGGCAAGCTCCGAGCAGGTCTCTCAAGGTGCGACGGAGCAGGCCGCCTCCGCCGAAGAGGCTTCGGCCTCGATGGAAGAGATGGCCTCCAACATCAAGCAGAACGCCGACAATGCCGCTCAGACCGAGAAGATCGCCCGCCAGTCGGCCAAGGATGCGGAAGCCAGTGGCGAAGCCGTCTCACGCGCCGTTGACGCCATGCGCACCATCGCGCAGAAGATCGGCATCGTCCAGGAGATCGCCCGCCAGACCGACCTTCTCGCGCTGAATGCCGCCGTGGAAGCGGCACGTGCCGGTGAGCACGGCAAGGGTTTTGCGGTCGTCGCCTCGGAAGTGCGCAAGCTTGCCGAACGCAGCCAGTCGGCCGCCGCCGAAATCAGCGCCATGTCCGGTGATACGGTGAAAGCTGCCCAGGAGGCGGGCGATATGCTCGGCCGGCTGGTGCCCGACATCCGCAAGACGGCGGAACTGGTTTCCGAGATCAGCTCGGCGTGCCGCGAGCAGGACATCGGGGCAGCCCAGATCAACGAGGCGATCCAGCAGCTCGACAAGGTGACGCAGCAGAATGCCGGTGCCTCCGAGCAGATGTCCGCAACCTCGGAAGAGCTCGCCTCCCAGGCCGAGGAACTGCAGACGTCGATCGCCTTCTTCAAGGTGGACATGGCCGGCAACCGCCAGTCCCGCGCGCCGGCCGCCAGGGTCACGGTCCGCAGCCCGGCTTCGGCAGCAACCCGCAAGCCAGTCGGCAAGAAGACCGCTGCCGCCAATACGGTCGCCGCCCAGCAGGCACGCGCCAAGGGCTTTGCCCTGGATATGTCGATGGGTGGCCCGGACGCTGGTGACGACGATTTTCGCGAAAGCGCCTGAGCGCTTTCTCACTCGAATACCGTCAGGGACCAGGCTTATGGCCCCTGACACAAGCTTCCGGTGTCCAGGAACGTCGGACGCAAGGTCGCAATTTCTTCGATAACTGTTTCGCCTCCGGAATGTTTTTGCTGCGTGACGCCGCGCCAAGGAAACCACCGGTCCACACTTATTCCGTCGCTTTCAAATAGGGGTATTGCGATGCGTATCACGATCAAGCTCAAGCTCGCAGCCGCGTTCGGCTTCGTCATACTGTTGCTAGTGGGTAGTGCAGTCTTTGGAATTATCAGCCTCAGCTCGCTGAACGATGCCGTCGGCAACCTGATTGCAGGTCCTTCAAAAAGACTGGAGCTGGCTCTGGAAGCAAAAGCTGCCGAGCTCGATGCCATCAGGTGGCAGAAGAACGCCCTTCTGGAAATGGATCCTGAAACGGCGATGAAAAACTACGAGAAGTCGGCAAAGAGCATGGATGAAATGCTCGCATTCGCGACAGGCGGCCAACAGCTCGCAACAGCCGACGGCAAGCCCACGTGGGACAGGCTGGTCGAGCTGAGCAAACGTTTCGTGGAAGGTTCCAAAAAAGTCGCTTCCATCCAGGAAAGTGGCGACAGGGCAGCGGCCACGGCCTATTCCGGTGGAGAGGTTCGCGCCATCGTCACGGAACTGGAAGACGTCTTTTCGGCGCTTGTCGCGCTTCAGCAGAAGTCGATGACCCAAGCCGACGACGATACGGAAATCCTCTACGGCAGCACCAGAAACCTGCTGATCGGCATCGCCATCGGCGCTTCCGTCATCGCTTTCGCTGCTGCCTTGTGGATCGCGCTCGGTATCAACAGCGGCCTGCGCAAGATTATGAACGTCGCCAGCGCCGTCGCCATCGGCGATCTGAACCAGAAGGTCGAGATCAAGAGCAACGACGAGATCAAGGATCTGGTGAACACGATCAACGTCATGACGGATAATCTGCGCAATACCGCTGACATCGCAAACGAGATTTCGAACGGTGACCTCAGCGTCACGCCGAAGCCGCTCTCCGACAAGGATACGCTCGGCATCGCCATGCTCGGCATGGTGAACAACCTGCGCGCCACCGCCGATGTTGCCAACCAGATCGCAGAAGGCGACCTCTCGGTCGACGTCAAGCCGCTTTCGGCGAAGGATACGCTCGGCATCGCGATGCAAAGCATGGTCGCCAACCTTCGTATCACTGCCGATATTGCCACGCAGATTGCTGCCGGCGACCTGACGGTTTCTCCGAAGCCACTTTCGGCCAAGGATACGCTCGGCACCGCGCTGGAACAGATGGTGGAGCGTTTGCGCGATGTCGTCGCGGACGCAATTGCGGCGGCCGAGAACGTTTCGGCCGGCAGCCAGGAGCTTTCGGCGAGCTCGGAGCAGGTATCGCAGGGTGCCACAGAGCAGGCTTCGGCGGCCGAGGAAGCCTCTTCCTCGATGGAAGAGATGGCCGCTAACATCAAGCAGAACGCCGACAATGCCGCCCAAACGGAAAAGATCGCGCGTCAATCCGCCAAGGATGCGGAGATGAGCGGGAGCGCTGTTTCCCGCGCCGTTGAGGCCATGCGTACGATCGCCCAGAAGATCGGCATCGTTCAGGAAATTGCTCGCCAGACCGACCTTCTCGCGCTCAACGCTGCAGTGGAAGCTGCTCGTGCCGGTGAACATGGCAAGGGTTTTGCGGTCGTCGCTTCGGAAGTTCGCAAGCTTGCGGAGCGCAGCCAGTCGGCGGCAGCGGAAATCAGCGCCATGTCGAGCGATACTGTCACTGCCGCCCAGGAAGCCGGGGACATGCTCGGCCGCCTGGTGCCTGACATCAGAAAGACGGCGGAACTCGTGGCGGAGATCAGTTCTGCATGCCGCGAGCAGGATGTCGGTGCGTCGCAGATCAACGAGGCGATCCAGCAGCTCGACAAGGTAACCCAGCAGAATGCGGGTGCTTCCGAGCAGATGTCTGCAACCTCCGAAGAGCTCGCTGCCCAGGCCGAGGAACTGCAGACGTCGATCGCCTTCTTCAAGGTGGATACGGCGGGTGGCAAGGCAACGGCGACGGGTGGCCGCCAGGGTCGCATACCGGCTGCCAAGGTGACCACGCGCAGCCCGGCTCCATCCGCACCTCGCAAGCCGGCCGGCAAGGCGGCTGCCGCCAATGGCGTTGCCGCTCAGCAAGCCCGCGCCAAGGGTTTCGCGCTGGACATGTCCATGGGCGGGCCGGACACGGCGGACGATGATTTCCGGGAAAGCGCATAGGCGCTTCCCGGCGGACAGGCATTGGGGCCGCGGCAACAGCGGCCCCGCTACGGCCGGCGCATGGAAGCGCCGGGGCACACCGGCTCGGCCGGCAACGCATGAAGCGTTTTTACGGCGGCACAATGTGTCATTTCGCGGGATATCCGCTGCAGTCCTAAAGGGGTCTTGGAATGCGCTTCACGATCAAACTCAAACTGGGCCTTGTGTTCGGTTTCATCGTTCTCCTGACCTGCGCCATGGCCGGTCTTTCGATCTACAATCTCTCGTCGCTGAATAGCGACATCTCGGTCATGGTTGCCGGTCCGGTTGCCAATCTGCGCGATTCCGGTGATCTCTCCGATGCCGTGATGCGTTCCATCCGCGCCGAAAAGGATGCGATCATCAATACCGATGCGACCAAGATCGCCGGCTATGTCGATGAGATCTCGCAGCAGCGCGAGCAGATCAAGACACTGCAGGGTCGCCTTGCGACTTCGGAAGACCCTGACATCAGGAATGGCATGGCTCAGTTCGGCGATCTCTACGGCAAGTGGACGGCGCTGCAGGATCGTGTTGCCGACCTCGCCACGCAGAACACCACCGAATCCAACACCCAGGCCGGCGTCATTTCGATGGGCGAAGGCCAGGCGGTGACGACCCAGCTTCTCGGCATTCTCACCAAGCTGAACGACACCGTGACCGGCAATGTCGCCGAAACCGACGCCGCCACCAATGACCAGTATGCGCAGTCGCGCAACATGCTCGTGATGATGACAATCGGTCTGATCATTGTATCCTCTGCTGCCGCCATCTGGATCCTGCTCAATATCTCCCGCGGCCTCAAGCGCGCAGTCCAGCTCGCGGATGCCGTCAGCATCGGCGATCTCGAACAGGACATCGAGCACAAGAGCAATGACGAGATCCGCGATCTGGTCAATTCCATGACGAGGATGACCGGCAACCTGCGCAACACCGCGCAGATCGCCAACCAGATCTCGAACGGCGACCTGACGGTTTCTCCGAAGCCTCTGTCCGAAAAGGATACGCTGGGTATCGCTCTGGAGCAGATGGTGGAGCGCCTGCGCGGTGTTGTCGCAGACGCAATCGCCGCTGCGGAAAACGTCTCATCTGGCAGCCAGGAACTGTCAGCCAGCTCCGAACAGGTCTCGCAGGGCGCAACGGAACAGGCAGCTTCGGCTGAAGAGGCTTCCGCTTCGATGGAAGAGATGGCTTCAAACATCAAGCAGAATGCCGACAACGCAGCACAGACCGAAAAGATCGCCCGCCAGTCCGCCAAGGATGCGGAGAATTCCGGCGATGCCGTCAACCGTGCGGTGGCTGCGATGCGCACGATTGCCGAGAAGATCGGCATCGTTCAGGAAATCGCCCGCCAGACCGACCTGCTCGCCCTGAATGCCGCCGTCGAAGCTGCGCGTGCCGGTGAGCACGGCAAGGGCTTTGCGGTCGTCGCCTCGGAAGTGCGCAAGCTTGCAGAGCGCAGCCAGTCGGCAGCCGCTGAAATCAGTGCGATGTCCGGCGATACAGTGAAGGCAGCGCAGGAAGCCGGCGACATGCTCGGTCGCCTGGTTCCTGACATCCGCAAGACTGCCGAACTGGTCTCCGAGATCAGCGCTGCCTGCCGCGAGCAGGATATTGGTGCAGCCCAGATCAACGAAGCGATCCAGCAGCTCGACAAGGTGACGCAGCAGAATGCCGGCGCTTCCGAAGAGATGTCGGCGACCTCCGAAGAGTTGGCGACCCAGGCTGAGGAACTGCAGGCCTCCATCGCCTTCTTCAAGGTGGATACGGCCGGCAACCGCCTGTCCCGCGCTCCGGCTGCCAAGGTCACTGTGCGCACGCCGGCTCCGACCGGAGGCCGCAAGCCGGTCGGCAATAAGACCACGGCTGCCAATTCGGTCGCCGCCCAGCAGGCACGCGCCAAGGGCTTTGCACTCGACCTTTCCATGGGCGGCCCTGATGATGGGGATGCCGAGTTCAAGGAAAGCGCCTGAGCATCCGGGTTCTTTCAATATGTTAACAGGCGTCTCCGATAATGGGGGCGCCCGAATCCAAGGAAAGCGGTTGATCATGGCAACAACATCTCTGGAAGCCCAATTCGTGACCTTCAGCCTCGGCGAGGAGATCTTTGCCGTTCCGGTGGAAGTGGTGCGCGAAATCCTCGACTATGCGGAAGCATTCAAGATTCCGAATGGTCCCGACTATCTGCTCGGTCTGCGCGACGTGCGCGGCCAAGGCGTTCCGACGATCGATCTGCGCCTGAAGCTCGGCATGTCGAAGACAGTGCCGACGCCTCATACGCGCGTGCTGGTTCTCGACGTTCCGATGGAAAATCGCCTTCTGACGCTCGGCCTCGTTGCCGACCGCGTTTTCGAGGTGACGCCCTTCCGTCGCGAGCAGATCGAGTCCGCACCCGATATCGGCGTACGCTGGCGGTCGGATTACATTGCTGGTGTCGTGCGCCGCGAGAACGGCTTCGTCGTCATCGTCGACCTTGCCCGGCTTCTGTCGCGCGAGGATGCCACTGTCCTGCAATCGGCCGCCTGAGGCCCTCAAGACCTGTTCGGAGCGTCGCGTTTTATGAGTATGGCAGCGGTAGAAACCCAATTGCCGGGTGACAGGATCAGCAAGCGTAATTTCGACAAGCTGGCACGGTTCATCTATGACTATAGCGGCATCAAGATGCCGCCGACGAAGCTGACGATGCTGGAGGGCCGGCTGCGCCGGCGTCTGCGCGCCACGCGCCATGCGAGCTTCGACGATTATTGTGATTTCCTGTTCAACGAGGATGGTCTCGAGCAGGAGACCGTCTACCTGATCGACGTCGTGACGACCAACAAGACCGACTTCTTCCGGGAAGCCAAGCATTTCGAATATATGCAGATGGTCGCCCTGCCGACGCTCGCCGACAGCGGCCTGCGGACGATCCGCACATGGAGTTCTGCCTGCTCGACGGGTGCAGAGCCCTATACGATGGCCATGGTGCTCGCCGAGTTTGTCGAGAACCGCAGCGATGTCTCCTACAATGTGCTGGCGACCGATCTCTCCACCGATGTGCTGCAGACAGCGCGCAAAGGTATTTATGCGGAAGATCTGATCGCTCCGGTGCCGCGCGACCTGCAGAAGAAATATGTTATGGTTGCCAAGCAGCAGGGTCGCCGCGAGGTTCGCATCTCACCGAAGCTGCGCAGCCGTGTCGGCTTCGCCCGCATGAACCTGATGGATGAGAAATATCCTATCGGCGACATGATGCACCTGATCTTTTGCCGCAACGTGCTGATCTACTTCGACAAGCAGACGCAGGCCGGTGTGCTCACGCGTCTCTGCAATTGCCTCGCGAAGGGCGGTTACATGTTTATCGGTCACTCGGAATCGATCACCGGCTTCGACCTTCCCTTGAAGCAGGTTTCGAATACGGTGTTCCAGCGCATCTGAGGGGATACCATGGCCAAAAAAGTCCGAGTCCTCATCATCGACGATTCCGCCAGTGTCAGGCAGACGCTGGCACGGGTTCTGGAAGGAGACCCGGAGATCGAAGTCATGGCCGTGGCTTCCGACCCGTTCATGGCGGCGCGCAAGATCCAGGAAGAGATCCCTGATGTCATTACCCTCGATGTCGAGATGCCGCGCATGGATGGTATCACCTTCCTGCGCAAGCTCATGTCGCAGCGGCCGATCCCGGTCGTCATGTGCTCCTCGCTGACGGAAGCGGGTTCGGAAACTCTGCTTCAGGCGCTTGAAGCGGGTGCCGTCGACGTCATCCTGAAATCCAAGATCGGTGCGGCAGATGGCCTGGCCGATGATGCCATGCGCATCCGCGAAGTGGTCAAGAGCGCTTCGCATGCGCGGCTTACCAATGTGCGCCGCGCTGCAGGCAGCATCCGCTCGGCTTCGGCAGAAGGACCGGCCAAGAAGCTGACGGCAGACGCGATGCTGCCGCCGCCAACCGGACGGGCAATGGCGAAGACGACGGAAATGGTCGTCTGCGTCGGCGCTTCGACGGGTGGAACGGAAGCCCTGCGCGAATTTCTGGAGGGGCTGCCGGCCAATGCTCCGGGCATGGTGATCGTTCAGCACATGCCGGAAAAATTCACAGCGGCTTTCGCCAGGCGCCTCAACGGTCTCTGCGAAGTCGAGGTCAAGGAAGCAGCCGACGGCGATCCGGTATTGCGCGGTCATGTGCTGATCGCGCCCGGTGACAAGCATATGCTTCTGGAGCGTCAGGGCGCGCGTTATCACGTGTCCGTCAAGCCGGGGCCACTGGTTTCTCGTCACCGCCCGTCCGTCGATGTGCTCTTCCGTTCCGCTGCCCGTTCGGCAGGCTCGAACGCGATGGGCATCATCATGACCGGGATGGGAGACGACGGTGCGCGCGGCATGCTGGAAATGCATCAGGCCGGCGCCTATACCGTCGCTCAGGATGAAGCGACCTCGGTTGTTTTCGGCATGCCGAAGGAAGCGATCGCCAAGGGCGGTGTCGACCGTATTCTGCCGCTCGACCAGATCGCCCGCGAAGTGCTGATCACACAGCAGAAGTCCTGAATTTCGGACACTGAGCAATGGAACGGCGGCGTATCTGCGCCGCCGTTCGCTTGTCTGCATCAGGCCAGATAACCGCCGTCGATCGTCAGGCTGGCGCCGGTGATGAAGGAGGCTTCGGGGCTGGCGAGATAGGCGGTGAAGCTGGCGATTTCCTTGTCCTCGCCGATGCGGCCGAGCGCCATCAACTGTTTCAGCATCTCATGGCTGGCTTCGTTCGAGTTCATGTCCGTCGCCGTCGGGCCTGGCTGGATGTTGTTCACCGTGATGCCGCGCGGGCCGAGATCGCGGGCAAGGCCACGTGTCATGGCGGCCACTGCACCCTTTGTCATGGAATAGACCGACGAGGTCGGGAACCCGCTCCGCTCGGCGACGATGCTGCCGATGGTGATGATGCGTCCGCCTGCTTTCATGTGGCGCGCGGCCGCCTGCGTGCCGGCGAAGACTGCGCGGACGTTGACCGCAAACATGCGGTCGAAGTCTTCGAGCGGGAATTTCTCTACTGAATTCAACATGAGAATTCCGGCGCTGTTGACGAGAATGTCGATGCCACCGAATGTCGAGACGGTCTCATCGACCGCATCCTGAACAGCCCTCGTATCAGCGCTGTCGGCCTTGATGGCCAACGCCTTCGCACCCTTCGCCTCTATTTCGGCGACGATGGCCTTCGCCTTGTCACGGGAGGCGGAATAGGTGAACGCAACAGCCGCGCCGTCGCTGCTGAGGCGGCGGACGATTGCGGCGCCGATACCGCGCGAGCCACCGGTTACGAGGGCGATCTTGCCGGAGAGTGGTTGGGACATTGTGGTTACCTTCCTTTTTTGGACTGATTAGTCTAGAATTGGGCATGCTAAATCGGGTTTGAACTTCCGGTTTTACCGGAGGCTTCGAATGGCGAGACGGGCTATCCCGCGGAGTGCTTCTGGGGAGGCGCCGTTGCGGGCGCTGACCTTCATGCCCGACAGGGTCGAGCCGAGGAACTGCACGGCATCGGTGGTATCGACATCATCAGCAATCTCGCCCCGCTTCTTGCCTTCCTCAAGGATTGTCCGCACGGCAGATGAAAGCAGGCGGGAGGCCTTGTCGGTCAGATCAGAGACTTCGCTGTCCGTGCGGCCGAACTCGCATACGGCGCTGACGCCAAGGCAGCCACGGCCGGCTTCGGTTTCCGGGCGAGAGGCAAAGGCAATGAGCGTCTCTTCCAAAGCTTTCAACGGTGTCGTATCGCGGCGCAGATCGGCCACGAGTTGAGAGACGCTGTCGAGATTGTAGCGGTCGAGTGCTGCCAGGTAGAGGCTGCGCTTGTCGCCGAAAGTATCGTACATGCTTTGCCGGCTGATCTTCATGGCCGACAGCAGCGCATCCGTCGACGTGCCCTCGTAGCCATGTTCGGTGAACACGATGATGGCCGCCTTGAGTGCGGTGTCGCGATCGAATTCCTTATGCCTTGCCATGACGCCTCAATAAGCTTTCCAGACTGATCTGTCCAGAATAATTTGGGAACTATCCTTTCGTGCTGCAACCCTGCCATGCGGCATTCCCCTTGAAATTTCCCTGATTTTGTGGTCTTGAGGCCGCCAATCTATGCAGCGCTGTCGCTTCCGGCGTTCAGGGACATATCCCGCCCCTGACAGCGCGTCCCGTATTATCCAAGGAAAATGCCCACATGGCCCGTTCAGCTCTTCTCAATGTCATGGTTCAGGCTGCCATCAAGGCAGGCAAGTCGCTGGGGCGTGATTTCGGGGAAGTGCAGAACCTGCAGGTATCCGTAAAGGGACCGGGCGACTTTGTTTCGAATGCCGACCGCAAGGCCGAGAAGATCGTCAAGGAAGAGCTTCTCAAGGCTCGTCCGACCTATGGCTTCCTTGGCGAAGAGAGCGAAGAGATCAAGGGTACCGACGGTGCGCACCGCTGGATCGTCGATCCGCTCGATGGCACGACCAACTTCCTGCACGGTATCCCGGCCTTTGCCGTTTCCATTGCACTCGAGCGCAACAATGAGATCGTCGCAGGCGTGGTCTTCAATCCGGCGACGGACGAGCTTTACACTGCTGAGCGTGGCGGTGGCGCGTTCCTCAACGATCGCCGCCTGCGCGTCGCCTCGCGCCGGGTGCTTTCCGACAGCGTCATCGGCTGCGGCGTGCCGCATCTCGGCCGCGGCAATCACGGCAGGTTCCTGATCGAGCTGCGCCATGTCATGGGCGAAGTCGCTGGCATCCGCCGCATGGGCGCAGTCTCGCTCGATCTTGCCTATGTGGCCGCCGGTCGTTTCGACGGCTTCTGGGAAGTGGCGCTGTCGCCCTGGGACATGGCGGCCGGCATTCTGCTCATTCGCGAAGCGGGTGGTTATGCGACTGACTGGAACGGCGGGGCGTCAATACTGGAGACCGGCGCGATCATTGCCGGCAACGAGCACATCCACAAAGCGCTTACGGAAGTCGTCAAGCGGCCGGTTCCGACCAAGTGACGATCCGGGCAACAGCCTGTTGTAAAGTCCGGCTTTTCGCCCGCGCATACTTCAATTCGGCACAATGTTGATCTAGTCTTCGGCTGTAATGAGTCCGGAGGCCGAGGAACCTATGGAAAATGTGAATGTGGCCGAGTTCGGCTCGACCGAGAAGACGGCCGGTGGCTACGCTTACAAACTCTCCAGCCCCATGTCGTTCTTCTGGACGATGGTGTTGTTCCTCATCATCGTCGGCTTCATAGCGGCGATCCTATTCCGGCAGACACAGACTGCCTTCATGCATAATCCCGGCCTCAACGGTCTCATCGTCGGCGTTCTTGCCGTTGGAATCATTCTCGTTTTCAATCATGTCCTGTCGCTTCGCCCCGAAGTACGCTGGTTCAATTCTTTCCGCGCGGCCGGCAGTGCCGACAAGGTGAACCGCAATCCGCGGCTGCTCGCGCCGATGCGGGCGCTGATCGGAAATCGTAGCAGGTCCGGGGTTGCATTATCGACCACCGCGCTGCGCTCCATTCTGGATTCGATTGCCAACCGCCTCGACGAATCGCGTGACGTTTCCCGCTATCTCATCGGCCTGCTCGTTTTCCTCGGCCTGCTCGGTACCTTCTGGGGCCTTATCGGCACGATCGGCTCGATCAGCTCTGTCATCCAATCGCTCGATGCCGGCTCGAACGGCACGGGCGATGTGCTTTCGACGCTGAAAGAAGGGCTTGCGATGCCGCTTTCCGGCATGGGCCAGGCTTTCTCGTCTTCGCTGCTCGGTCTTTCGGGTTCGCTGATCCTCGGGTTCCTCGATCTGCAGGCCGGACGTGCGCAGAACCGTTTCTATACGGAGCTGGAAAACTGGCTCTCCTCCGTTACCGATGTCGGCTCCGATATTCCGGTACCTGCGCTCGATGGCGTTTCCGGCGGCTCGTCGGAAGATATGAAAGCCCTGTCGGAATATCTGCGAAAGGTCGCCGAAGGGGACGGCGCGTCCAGCCAGCGGTCGGTCGCCGCCATGGCAAGCCTTGCCGAAGGCATTCAGGGTCTCGTCAAGAACATGCGCAACGAGCAGCAGATGCTGCGTGACTGGATCGAGGTCCAGCAGGACGAGGCAAAGGCGATGCGCCGCACGCTCGATAGACTGGCTGAACGCATCGGTGTCCAAGACCGCGGCAGCGACAGGGCGCGCGAACGGTCCAGTCAGGTCGAAAAGAGCGAGGGCAAGTAAGCCATGCCTCTTGGCCGCAACCGCCGCCACCAACGCGCGGTGGACTACTGGCCGGGCTTCGTCGATGCTCTATCGACGCTGCTCATCGCCATCATGTTCATCCTCACGGTTTTCGTTGTCGGCCAGTTCATTCTCAGCCGCGAAATCAGCGGCCGTGACGAGGTGCTGACGCGTCTGAACGGTCAGATCAACGAGCTCACGCAGTTGCTGGCGCTTGAGAAGGGCAGCAATCAGGATCTTCAGGATTCCGTCGCCAATCTGCAGGCGTCGCTTGCGAGTGCCGAGGGCGAGCGTACGCGATTGCAGGCTCTTCTCAGCGCCGGTGCCGGCGGCCAGGATGCGGCAAAGCAGCAGATCGGAACGCTGACGCAACAGCTCGATGAGCAGAAACAGGTCAGCGACCGTGCCCTCAGCCAGGTCGAGCTCCTCAACCAGCAGATCGCGGCGCTACGCAGCCAGATCGCTGCTGTCGAGGCAGCACTTCAGGCTTCCGAGGAGAAGGATCAGACCTCGCAGACGAAAATTGCCGATCTCGGCCGCCGCCTGAACGTTGCGCTGGCTGCGCGCGTGCAGGAACTCAATCGCTACCGCTCGGACTTCTTTGGCCGCTTGCGCGAAATCCTGTCCGATCGCGAGAACATCCGCGTCGTCGGCGACCGTTTCGTCTTCCAGTCCGAAGTGCTGTTTCCATCCGGCGGTGCCGACCTCAATCCGGATGGCCAGGCGGAAATGGCAAAGCTTGCCGCCGCGCTGCTCGATCTCGCCAAGGAAATTCCGCCTGAGATCAACTGGGTTCTGCGCGTCGATGGCCATACGGACAATGTCGCGCTGTCGGGCTCGGGCCGCTACCGCGACAACTGGGAGCTTTCATCCGCCCGCGCGATTTCGGTCGTGAAGTTCCTGATCGCGCAGGGCGTGCCCGCAGACCGGCTCGTTGCGGCAGGTTTTGGCGAATTTCAGCCGATTGCACCGGGCGATACGCCGGACGCGCGCGCCACCAACCGTCGTATCGAGCTCAAGCTGACCGAGAAATAACGGCCTGAAGTTTGCTGGTGAGGAAGGTGCGGACGGCGGGACTGTCGCTGAGGTCGATCGCCATCCTGTAGGCTGCTGCCGCGGTATCGCTTTCGCCAAGGTCTTCCAGCAGATGCGCCCGCACCGCCCAGTAAGGCTGGTAGCTGGCGATGCCCCGTTGTTCCAACCCGTCCAGCAGGGCGATGGCCGGGGCTGCGCCGTCGACCCTGCCGACGACGGCGGCATGGCTGACCTTTGAGCCGAGTGTCGGTTTCATCGCGATGAGTGCCCGGTAGAGGGTAATAAGCGCCTTCCAATCCGTCGTGCCCGTCCGGCGGCGCGTGGCGTGGACGGCCTGGATCGCCGCCTGGCACTGGAACGGACCGAAGCGGTCGAAAGTGCCCGCCTTGCGCAGCAATGCGTCGGCTTCGGCCATCATGATTTCGTTCCAGAGACCGGTATCCTGCTCCTCAAGCGGTATGTAGGCGCCATCGACATCACGCCGTGCGTGTCTTCTCGCCTCGCAATAAAGCATCAGCGAGAGCAGCCCGATGACCTCCGGCTCCTCGGGCAGGATGGTCATGAGTGCGCGGCCGAGCCAGATCGCCTCATCGGTCAGGCCCGTGCGACTGTCTCCTTCGCCATCGAGACTGTCCCAGCCGAGCCCGTAGGCGGCATAGATTGCCGAGAGCACGCCTGCCAGCCGTTCCGTCAGGATCTGCCGCTCGGGAATAGCGAAGGGAATGCCGGCGTCCCGGATCTTGACCTTGGCCCGCACCAGGCGCTGGCTCATGGCATCCGGCAAGACGACGAAGGCCTGTGCTATTGTCTTCGCATCAATGCCGAGCACGGTCTGAAGCATCAGCGGCGTGTGAACGGACCGGTCAATTGCCGGGTGTGTGCAGGCAAAAAGCAGCTTCAGCCGTTCATCGGAAAAGTCGGCGTTGCGTGCATCGTTCATGCGCTCCTCGGCTTCCTCGACGGCCAGCGCAATCGTTTCGCTGGCGTTGTCGCGGACAGTTCGATGACGGGCAGCCTGTATGAGGTTGCGGCGGGCTGCAGTTAGCAGCCAGCCCTCGGGATTGTCGGGAATGCCGCGCTCGAGCCAGACCCGCAACGCAGCCGCCAGTGCATCAGACAGGGCGTCCTCCGCCGCCGGAACATCGCGGGAGCGGGCGGCAAGGAAGGCGATGAGCTTGCCGTAGGATTGCCGCGCCACCCTCTCGGCGGCACGGCCCGCATCAGATGTCACAACGGCCTCACGCGACCTGCAGCCGGGGCCGTATTTCCACCGAGCCCTGTTCGGAGACGGGAACGCGCGTGGCCCATTCGAGTGCCGTATCGAGATCGGGCACGTCGATCACGTAGAAGCCGCCGAGCGATTCCTTGCCTTCCGGGTAGGGGCCATCCTGCACATCATGGTTCTCGCCCTTGCGACGCACGATCGTGCCTGTCTCAGGCGGAGTCAGGCCGGCACCTGCGGTCAAGATCCCGGCTTGCACCAGTGCCTTGGTATAGGCCGTCCAGCCGTCGCGGTAAGCGGGGTCGCCGCGGCGGACGAAGTCTTCTGCGGATTCACGGATGATAAGTGCGTATTGCATCGGAAACTCCTGATCCTCTGGGGGCGTTTGACCGGGCAGACAGCATGTAAGGCCGAATTCGCCCATGCTGCAATGCTCCGGTGGCACGGCCTCAAGCCGTTCCGAAACAATGAGGTGTCAGTCGTCCCCATTTCGACATTGCGGTCGAAAAAAATCGATCAGATGGAAATGCGTGCAAAAAAAACGCTGAGCGCAAAGTGCTGGAGGCGACTGATGCCGCCTCCGCTTCTCAGTCAGGCTTCCGCCTTTGTCTGATCCACTACATCAGCGCCAGGCGAATTCTTCTTGATGGATTCGATGGCGTTTATCGCGGATGCCTTCGCCTTGTAGCCTTCGGACGAGAACATGGTCTCTCCGTTCGACGCCTTGAAGCGGAAGCGGAATTCACCGGCCTTATCCTTGTAAACTTCAAATCTGTACATGGATCCCTCCTGGTAAGCTGAAATTGTGCATCAGCCTTTTGAAAGCTAGCCCAGAATTGTGAGCTTTTCCACTACCTTAATTAGAATTCAATTGCATGGCGTCCAATTGCCGCCGGTTGGATTGAGCGCGAGAGAAGGGGATAACGGCATGCTGTCCCCTCCGGTTGTGATCATTCCATCTGGATATGGGCGCCGTCCACGACTGGTTTCCATTTCGCAAGCTCGGCCTTCACATGGGCGCCGAGTTCTTCCGGCGTGGAGCCGACGATCGTTGCGCTGAATTCCTTCATCCGCTCAGCAACGGTCGGATCGGTCAGCGCCTTGTTGGCAGAGGCATTGAGGCGTGTGATCACATCGGCCGGCGTATTGGCCGGCGCAAAGAGAGCGTTCCACGTATAGGTCTCGTATCCTGATATACCGGATTCCGCGATGGTTGGAATATCAGGGAAGGATGACGCGCGTTCGGCGGTCGTTACGGCGAGTGCTCGCAGCGTGCCGGCCTTGATGTGGCTCGAAGACGAGGGCAGGTTGTCGAACATGATCGGCACCTGATTGCCGATGACGTCGTTCAGTGCCGGTCCAGCGCCCTTATAGGGAATATGCTGCATGTCGACACTCGCCATACTTTTAAAAAGTTCGCCGGAAAGATGCAGCGGCGTGCCGTTGCCGGATGAGGCATAACTGTATTTGTCCGGATCGGCTTTCAGGAGCGCGATCAGTTCCTGCACGTTCTTTGCGGGCAGTTCCGGATTGACGACCAGCACGTTGGGGACGATCACGAGCAGCGAGATCGGCGCGAAATCCTTCTCTGCATCGTAGGGGGTCGATTTCAGGATCAGCGGATTGAGCGCGTGGGTGGCGACAGTGCCCATCAGGATCGTATAGCCGTCCGGCGCGGCACGCGCGACGTTATCAGCGCCGAGATTGCCGCCGGCTCCCGCGACATTCTGCACGATGACCTGCTGGCCGAGATCTTCGGACATTTTCTGCGCGACGATACGCGCGACGACATCGGTCGAGCCTCCGGCCGCGAAGGGCACGATCATGGTTATGGATCGGTCAGGATAGCTCTGGGCCGATGCGGCCGTGCCTGTGGCTGCTGCGAGCAGGCCAAGGCCGAGCGCCAGGCTCATGCGACGGGTAATATCAGAAAGCGCCATTCGAATCTCCTCCCACAGACTTCAACAGCAAAGGCCCTACCTCGGGCATAGGGAGGTTAGGGCAGGTTGCCGCAAAGGCAACCGCGTCCGGGGAGCTATAGCGATCAGACTTTAGTCGCGATGACGTATGAGGCAGCTATTTGGCGGCAGCCAACACATCCTCGTTGGCTGCATCGAATTGCAGGCGGGCGAGCTTCGCATAGATACCGCCGTGCCGGATCAGGCTCTGATGCGTGCCTTCCTCGACGACCCGGCCCTGATCCATGACGAGAATACGGTCGGCCTTGAGAACGGTGGCGAGACGGTGGGCGATGACAACAGTAGTGCGGCCATGCATAAGCCCGTCAAGCGCCCTCTGCACAAGCGTTTCGCTCTCGGCATCAAGGGCCGAGGTCGCTTCGTCCAGGAGCAGGATAGGTGCGTTCTTCAGGATCGCGCGGGCGATGGCGATGCGCTGGCGCTGGCCACCGGACAGCGTGATGCCGCGTTCGCCGACCTGGGTATCGTAGCCCTTGTCCAGCCGATTAATGAACTCATCGGCCTGGGCCGCGATCGCGGCGGCGCGTACCTGCTCGCGCGTGGCGCCTTGAACACCGAAAGCGATATTGTCGTGGATCGAGGCGACGAAGATGGTGACATCCTGCGGCACGATGGCGATGCGCTGGCGTAGTGCATCCGGGTCCGCCTGGCGGGCATCGACACCATCGATCCTCACGCTGCCTTGCTGCGGATCGTAGAAGCGCAGCAGGAGCGAAAAGACCGTGCTCTTGCCGGCGCCGGATGCACCGACGATCGCGACCGTTTCCCCCGGCAGCACCGTGAAATCGAGGCCGTGCAGAGCCGATCTGCCAAGGCGGGAGGGATAGGCGAAATGCACGCCGTCGAATTCCACGCGGCCCTGGGTGGGCGAGGGGAGCGGCTGCGGATTTGCGGGGGCGGCGATCGGCGAGACTTCGTCGAGAAGTTCAGTCAGGCGGTCAGCTGCACCTGCTGCCTGCGAAAGCTCGCCCCAGACTTCCGAGAGTGCACCGAGCGATCCGGCCGCGATGACCGCATAGAGCAGAAACTGTCCGAGCGTGCCGGCCGAAAGCGTGCCGGCGAGGACACTATGGGCGCCAAACCAGAGAACGGCGACCACGCTGCCGAAGATCAGGGTGATGGCGATGCCCGTCAGCAGGGCGCGGGAGGAGACGGCGGAACGTGCGGCCTGATAGGCGGATTCGACAGCCGAGCCGTAGCGGTCCGCTGCGGCGGTTTCGGCGTTGAAGGCCTGCACGGTGCGGGTTGCAGCGATCGTCTCATTAGCGAAGGCGGAAGCCTCTGCCAGCGTATCCTGCGCCGCTCGGGAACGCTTGCGCACCGACCGGCCGCCGGCGACAAGCGGAAAGACGATGATCGGGATTGCGACGATGACGAGGCTCGAAAGCTTTGGCGAGGTCACGATCATCATGCCGAGCGCGCCGATACAGAGGATCAGGTTGCGAAGCGCCACGGAAGCGGTGGCGCCGACGGCGGATTTGATCTGCGTGGTATCGGCCGTCAGCCGCGAGACGATCTCGCCCGACTGGTTGACGTCGAAGAACGAGGGTGAGAGCCGTGTGACATGAGCAAAGACGTCACGGCGCAGATCCGCAACGATGCGTTCGCCGATGGTAATGACGAAATAGTAGCGAAGAGCGCTGGCGACGGCGAGCACGATGGCCATGATCATCAGCATGGCAAAGTAGCTGTTGATGAAGGTACCATCGGCCTGGGTGAAGCCGTGGTCGATCATGCGGCGCACGGCAAGCGGTATAGCAAGCGATGTGACGGCGGCGAGCGCCAGGGAAACCAGAGCGCCCGCGACTAGGCCGCGATAACGCGCCACATAAGGTGTCAGCCTGCCGAGCGGCCTTAGCGAACGCGACTTCTTTTCCCCAAGCTCTGCCTGCTCTGCCAAATCATCTCCGATCGCCCTCAAAGACCGCGTATTGCGGCTCCTTGGCCCTTGTTATCCCGGCGCCCTTCATGTATAGGCACCGCATCCTAATGGGAAGCCGTAGCCTTCACGACTGCGGCTTCATTTATTCAATCGGTTCTTTCCCCGCAACTGTCTGCGGCAAATTGAACCCCGGCATCGCAGGAAGATTGTCATGAAGGAAGGCATCCATCCCGACTACCACGTCATCAAGGTAGTCATGACCGATGGCACCGAGTACGAAACCCGCTCGACCTGGGGTTCGGAAGGTGCTGTCATGAACCTCGAAATCGACTCCAAGTCGCACCCGGCCTGGACCGGCGGTAACCAGCAGTTGATGGACCGCGGCGGTCGTGTTTCGAAGTTCAACAAGCGTTTCGGCGGCCTCGGCCTCTAATTCGCTTCCGCTTGGCGGAATATTCAAAAGCCCGGCCTTGTGCCGGGCTTTTTGTTTTCCGGGTCTGTACCGGTGAGCAAACAAAAAACCGGCCGCGTTGCCGCAGCCGGTTTCATGACATTCTATGATGCCAGATCAGTTGTTGCCGAAGGCCGTCTGCAGCAGGGAAAGCTGAGCCTGGACGCTGTTCTGGTTGTCCGGGACGATCGCAGCTTCTGTCGGGCGATAGATTTCGCGGTCGAGCAAGGCGATGCGGTTCTGCAGGCGAAGCGAGCGCTCTACGAGATCGCGGAAGGATTCCGGCAGGTCACCCCAGCCCGGAGCGTTGCGGTCAACGTTGAAGCCGTCGAGGCGAACCTTGTTCTTCTCGGCCAGAACCTGATCGCGGGACATTTCGCCATTGTTGACGGCGCGCTGCAGGAGCAGCCAGGAAGCCATCTGCATGAGGCGCGTGGTCAGGCGCATCGATTCAGCCGCGTAAAGGACCGAGGCCATGCGCGGCAGCACCTTGGAGGCTGCGCGACCCTGGCCGTCGAGGTAGGATGCGGTTTCTTCGACCAGCGACATGCCCTCGGCATACAGCGTCTTGAACTGCGAGGATGCGGCAGCGCGACCCGCAAAACTGATCGTATTCAATCCAAGTTCCGACATCTAAAGAATCCCTGTTGCACGCATCCACTATCAGGTAACGCCGGTTTCCGCGGAAAAGTTTCCCAGGCCGGTCTTTATGATTTCAAGATGGTATCTTTAGCCTAATTGCGCAAGCCGTTTCTTAAGAAAAGGTTAATCTCCACAGTTTCGTGGAAAGGTCTAAGGCAGCGCAAAAAAGAAGAGCCGCAAAAGCGGCTCTCAAGGTAAAACAGGGAGAAAAATCAGACCAATTCACCGCTTGGAAAACTGTCTGAGGTCCAGAAAGATCTGAACGACATGAGTAATATCTTATAAAGCTTAATTTTTTATTAATATCGTCCCAATTTAAGACTTACCGAAAGTAATTTTGAAGCAATAGTTGCTCGTTCACAGTCTTATGATCGGAAAAGGCCTTCGGCGGCAATCCGGCCGGACGCCTTCCTGGCCGCCTCGGCTTCGAGCCGCGCGATCTCGGTTTTCAAGAGTTCCACGCGCGCCTTCAACTCATCCACCGAAAGCATGGAGAGATCGGAGCCGATCTCGTGTGCGGTCTTCTTCTGCGGCCTGTCGTCATCCATGAAGCTCATTGTCGCTCCTCCTTTAAACCGTGTCGCGATCTTCAGATTCGCTTCCACGCTTTAAGTCTCTGTTTCAAGCGTGTCGTTATCGCAAACCGCTGCACAGTTTTGCCCGACATGCTTCAGTTCGTCAGCCGAACTTTACAGCAGGATCGCCGCTTTCGGGAGACTTGTTGGAGCCGCGATCGGCAAGCGACATGCTTTGCGGCGTGAGCGTAGGAGATGTTGCTGTCGGGATCGTGGTATAGGCATCGCGGTCGCTCGCCGGAATGGCTGCGCGAATACGGCTCCTGACGATGGCATAGCCGGTGATCAGAAGATGGGCGAGCGCCGTCACCAGGAAGAGTGCATGCGGGCTGATGACCGACATGACCGGACCTCCGATCGTCGGGCCGATGACGGTGCCGATACCGTAGAGAAGCAGCAGTCCGCCCGAGACCTTCACGAAATCCTCCGATGCGGCAAAGTCATTCGCATGGGCGACGGCGATTGGATAGAGCGTATTGGCGACGGCACCGTAGAGGATGACGAGGCCGATCAGGAAGGTAGGGGACGAGGGGTGCAATACGAAGATCAGGAGGCCGGCGAGCGCTGCGATGGCTGACATGGCCGCCAGCACATAACGGCGGTCGATGCGGTCGGAGAGGCGCCCGGCCGGAAGCTGCATTATGGCGCCGGCAAAGATGGTGGCGCTCATCATGACAGCAATCGAGGTATCCGAGAGCCCGGCACCCGCGCCGAAGACGGCGCCAAGCGTACCATAGGCGCCGTTGGCGATGCCGACGAGCAGGATGCCAAGGCAGGAGACAGGCGAGTTGCGATAGAGTGCCGGCAGGTCGAGTTTCACCGCCTTCAGCGGCTGCGGCGAGGCGGCGGTCGAGAGCGTCGTCGGCAGCATGGCGATGCAGTAGAAAATGCCGCAGATCATGAAGAGCACCGGCGTGCGCACGTCTTCCAACGGGATCATCAGCTGGCCGCCCACGACGCCCAGAAGGGTGATGCCAATATAGAGAGAGAAGATCGCGCCGCGGCTTTCATTGTTCGCCCGTTCGTTCAGCCAGCTTTCGATGATCATCGAGGTGCCAGCGGTTGAGAAGCCTGTGACGGCGCGCAGGATGACCCACCAGACCGGGTCGATGATGATGCCGCTGACCAGCGCGATGATGGCGATAATGGCGATGAAGCCGGAGAAGGCGCGTACATGGCCGACGCGTCGCACCATCTTCGGGGCGATAAGGCAGCCGATGACGAAGCCCGCCGCCCAGGATGTGCCGAGCAGGCCGAGCGTGGTCGTTGCGTAACCTTCGAGATTTCCGCGTACGGGAAGCAGAATGCCCTGCAGTCCGTTGCCCATGAAAAGGAAGAGCGTGCCAAAGAGCAGCGCAGCGACGGACAGCAGATTTCTTGTCATATCCCCAGACTCGGCGTGTTCGCTTTGAAAAAGGACATAAGGCGAGACCTGTATCTGCCCAGTCCATAAGAATGTTGATTGTGTCCCGGAATGCCTTTACGGCGAGTAGATATTCTCTGTTCGCGTGAAAAAATGTCCGTCCTGTGACATTCTGATAAATGGAAAAAATAAAGCCATGACAAAGCTGATAGCGTTGCTACTCATCCTTGCCATGGCAATCCAGATCATCAAGCCGCTTGGTTATCCGGGGCTGCGCCGCCGGATGGATTTCTGGAGAATCGCGTTGATTGCTTTTGCTATCTGGGCGGTGGCGCTGCTGGCGCGCGATTTCCTGGTGCAATAGGCTGGTTCAGTCCTGCAGGATGATCTCGCCTTTCATGACCGGTACGCAGGTTCCCGAGATCGTCACGTCGGTGACTGTGCCTGCCTTCTTGACGAGATCGAGTTCGATGACGCTGCGCCGGCCCATTTCGACGCCTTGTTCGATCGTCACATGCTGGCTGATGTCCGCCTCCGGCAGCAGCGAGACGAGATAGGCGGAAAGGGCTGCCGAAGCGCTGCCGGTCGCCGGGTCTTCGATGACGTTGTCCAGCGGCGCGAACATGCGGGCGCGGATATTCCATGGGGTAGCGGCGGGGCGGACGTAGAGGAACAGGGAGAAATCATGGCTGCCGGTTACAGACTTGGCCGCAGCCTGGAAGCCGTTGATATTAGGGCTTGCCGCGGCCAGAGCCTCGAGGCTTTCGAGTTCGGCAACGGCAAATTTCAGGCCGACGGAGACGAAGACCGGGGCATGCGTGGTCTTGCAGATTGACGCCGGATCGATGGAGATGCAGCTGGCGACGATCGCATCGGGTATCGTGTCTTCTATTTCAAGCGGTCGTGGGGCGCGGATCGTTGCTGCGGCGACACGACCTTCACTGCGCTGCAGGGCGACTTCCACGAGGCCAGCCTTTTCCTCGAACCGCAGCGTATCACCGATGGGCCGGCCGAAGATTTCGCTCTGCTGGCCGAGTACATAGGCGGTGCCGACATTGGGATGACCGGCGAAGGGTATCTCCATCGTCGGCGTGAAGATGCGCACCCTTGCCGTGTTTTGCGGGTTCTCCGGAGGAAGCACGAAGGTCACTTCCGAATAGCCGAATTCGGCGGCGATCTTCTGCATTGCCGTGTCGCTGACGCCCCTGGCGTCGCTCATGACCGCGAGCGGATTGCCCTCGAAGCGAGTGGAGGTGAAGACGTCGACGGTGATGTAGGGCAGGCTGTTCATGGCGGCTCCAATGGTTAAGGCGCCATGATTAATGAGGCCAGCGATTGCAGCGAAGGATTATCTTGTCGCCATGACAAATCGTCTTTGCGACAGGCAAGCGCAAATAAAACAGGCGGCGAAGATGTTCGCCGCCTGTCTCATTTTCTCAAGCATCAAAAAGGCTCATGCAGCCTTTTCGAGTTCGGCCTTCCAACTGCCCTTGGCGGCGAGACTGTTCATTTCGGCGCGATGAGAGAATTCGCGCTGGCCGGCGGCGACGTTTTCCTGCTTGCCGTTCCAGGCCTTGAGCGCGCTGTCCTGCAGGGCGCGGCCATAGGAGAAGGTGACAAACCAGGGCAGCTCATAACCGGAGTTGATTGCGGAGAGATGGGCGGTGGCCTCTTCCGTGGTCTGGCCGCCGGAGAGGAAGGCAATGCCTGGAACGGCGGGCGGGACCGTGCGTTTCAAAACCTGGACGGTGCGCTCTGCAACTTCGGCGACGGAGGCCTTGCGGGCATTCTTGCCGTCGATGACCATGTTCGGCTTCAGGATCATGCCCTCAAGGCTGACACGGGCATCGGCCAGTTCCTCGAACACGATGCGCAGCGTGGATTCAGTCACTTCGGCGCAACGGTCGATATTGTGATCGCCCGGCTTGCCGTCCATCAGGCATTCCGGCTCGACGATCGGTACGATCTCGGCCTCCTGGCAAAGCGCAGCATAACGGGCAAGCGCCTGGGCATTGGCGCGGACGGAACCGCGGCTCGGCAACGTTTGCGAGATGGCGATGACGCCGCGCCACTTGGCGAAGCGGGCGCCGGCCTCATAATATTTGGCAAGGCGGTCTGCGAGGCCGTCGAGGCCTTCGGTGATGGTTTCACCCGGGTATTTTGCCATCGGCTTTGCGCCGATATCGACCTTAATGCCCGGAATGCTGTCGGCGGCCCTGATGATGTCTACGAAGGGCGTGCCGTCGGCCGCCTTCTGGAAAAGGGTTTCCTCATAGAGAATGACGCCGGAGATGTACTTCTTCATCGCTTCGTCGGAGCGGAAGAGCATTTCGCGATAGTCGCGCCGGCTGGTTTCGGTCGATTCAAGATTGATCGCGTCGAAACGCTTCTTGATGGTGGCGGTCGATTCATCGGCGGCAAGCAGGCCCCGACCACCAGCAACCATCTTAACTGCAATGTCTTCCAGTCGTTCGCTCATCTCGTTCTCTCCACAATGAAACCCGGTAGAATTGACAATATAGAACTCGGATAACAGAAGTTTATAGGGAGAAAAAAGGGAGCGCTAAGTCATTGAAACGATTGAAATGATTTCAATCGTTTGAAAGTTCGGGAATTTTTTCTCTTCTTGAGCAAAAGACCGCGGAAGCGTTCGCTCCGCGGTCTATCCTGCTGGAATATCTGCCGAATCGGCTTATCGATTGGCGGAGAGAACGGCCACGCCCGGCAGTTCCTTGCCTTCCATCCATTCAAGAAAGGCGCCGCCTGCGGTCGAAACATAGCTAAACTCTTCGGCAACGCCGGCATGGTTCAGCGCCGAGACCGTATCACCACCGCCTGCGACTGACGTGAGCTTGCCGGCCTTGGTGCGTTCGGCGGCATATTTCGCGGCGGCGACGGTCGCTGTGTCGAAGGGCTCGATTTCAAAGGCGCCGAGCGGACCGTTCCAGACGAGCGTAGTGGCGCGTTCGATCCAAGCCTTGACGGCATCGACCGATTTCGGGCCGACATCGAGGACCATGGCATCATCAGGAATGGCTTCGATGGAGACGATCTCATTGGCAGCACCTGCCTTGAACTCACGGGCGACGACGCCGTCTTCCGGCAGAACGATGGCGCAGCCGGCGGTGGCGGCTTCGATCATGATCTGCTTGGCGGTATCGGCGAGATCATGCTCGCAAAGCGACTTGCCGACATCGGTGCCGCGGGCGGCGATGAAGGTGTTGGCCATGCCGCCGCCGATGACGAGCGCGTCGACCTTCTTCACGAGATTCATCAGAAGGTCGATCTTGGAGGAGACCTTGGCGCCGCCGACGATTGCGACGACCGGACGGACCGGGTTGCCGAGGCCCTTTTCCAGCGCCTCGAGTTCGGCCTGCATGGTGCGGCCGGCATAGGCTGGCAGGTGATGGGCAAGACCTTCGGTGGAGGAGTGGGCGCGGTGCGCGGCCGAGAAGGCGTCGTTCACATAGATATCGCCGTTTGCGGCGAGCGCCTTGGTGAAATCTGGATCGTTCTTTTCCTCGCCCTTGTGGAAGCGGGTGTTTTCCAGGAGCAGGATATCGCCATTATTCATCTTCGCGACGGCGGAAGCGGCCGCCTCGCCGATGCAGTCGGATGCCGTCAACACAGCATGGTCAAGCACCTGCTCGACGGAGGGGGCAACCAGCGAAAGCGAGAATTCTGCCGAGGGGCCATCCTTCGGGCGGCCGAAATGGGCGAGCAGGATGACTTTGGCGCCCTTTTTCGACAGTTCAAGGATCGTCGGCGCGACGCGCTCGATGCGGGTCGTATCCGTAACCTTGCCATCCTTGACCGGGACGTTGAGGTCGACGCGGACGAGAACGCGCTTGCCGGCGATATCGTTGAGGTCGTCGAGGGTCTTGAAAGCTGCCATGGGAGGATCCGTTCGTAGTTGGCGTAAATTGCGCCGACCATAGCAAGGATCGGGGGAGACGCAAGGCAGTCGGCGGCCGTTTTAGCGCGGGCTTTCGTCACGTCCGGCAGCGCTTTCCGCAGCCGTCGCCTCATGCTTTTTGCGGCCCTTCATACGCTCGCGGGTGCGTTGGATAATCTCGCGCAAATTGATGAAGATCGGCAGCGTAATGGCAGGCTCCACGGCCTCCAGCGACATGCCGACGGAGGTGATGTGATCCTGGTCGTCGAGGTCGCGGACGATAAGGATAAGCGAGCCGAGACGGACGCGATCGGCATAATCCGCCTTGCCGCCGAGGCGCTGTTTCATCAGTTCGGCGATCGTCAGACCCTTTTCGGATTCGTTGAGCAGACCTGGACCATAGGCGGCATCGAGATCGGCTGCAGGGCGGGTCGGCGACAGCGCAAAGGCGCCGAAGAATTCCGCGTCGTCCTCATCAACAGGGGCGCGGCTGGCGAAGAGCCGGTCGAGCAGGCGTGAATAGCTGGGTGCGATGAAGAGGTAGACGAGATCGTTTTCCCTGAGCCGGCCGGCATATTGATAACGCATCGACTTGCCATCGCGGATCACGAGCGAGGGTGCTGCCCAGCGCGGAATGCGCTCGCCGCGCAGAACCGGGCTATCCTTGATGACGCGATAGGAAAGCAGCTCGTGATTGGCGGCGCCCGGCAGGTCAACCTCCACCTTGTCGACCGCGCCGATGCGCGGCGGGATGATGAGGCCGAGGCGCTTGGCAACCGGTTTGATCGTCCAGCCTTGTACGAGCAGTGAGACGAGCACGATGATGAAGGCGGTGTTGAAATAGATCTGGCTATGCTGCAGCCCGCCGAGGATCGGCATGATGGCAAGCAGGATTGAGACGGCGCCGCGCAAGCCGACCCAGGCGACAAAACCGATTTCCTGCTGCGTATAATCGAAGGGAAGCAGAGATAGCCAGACGGCGAGCGGGCGGGCGACGAAGATCAGGAACAGTGCCAGCAGGATTGCCGGTACGATGATGACAGGAAACTGCGAGGGCGTCGCCAGCAGGCCGAGCACGAGGAACATGATGATCTGGGCAAGCCAGGTCATGCCGTCCTGAAAGCGCCTGATGGTACCAATCGCCTGCATCTTGCGGTTTCCGGCATAGATGCCGGCGACATAGACCGCAAGGAAGCCGCTGCCGCCGACAGCGCCGGTGAAGGAGAAGACGAGCAAGGCGAGCGCCAGCACGAAGATCGGCGTCAGGCCACGATCCGTTTCCAGCCGGCCGGCGATCAGCACGATCATCATGCCGCCGAGCAGGCCGAGGATGACGCCAAGCCCCATCTGCTGGATGAACATGGCAAGCATACCGATATTGATGCCAGCGTAGCGTTCGCCGCTCGCGAGAACCTCGACCAGTGCGATGGTGAGAAAAATCGCCATCGGATCATTGGTGCCGGATTCGACTTCCAGCGTGGAACGCACTTTGTCTCTGATATTGATGCCGCCGATGCGCAGCAGGAAGAAGACGGCGGCGGCATCGGTGGAGGCAACGATCGAGCCGAGCAGCATGCCTTCCAGCCAGGTGAAGTTGAGCAGCCAGCGGGCGGCGAAGGCGAAGAGTGCTGCTGTCAGAAGCACGCCGATCGAGGCCAGCGTCAGCGACGGCACCGCGGCGATGCGGAAGGCCTGCATCGGCGTGCCGAAGCCGGAATCGAAGAGGATGATCGCAAGGGCGATCGAGCCCAGAACATAGGCGAGGTAGTTATTGCTGAATTCGATGCCAAGACCATCGACACCAGCGGCAAGCCCAATCATCAGGAACAGCAGAAGCAGAGGGGCGCCGAAGCGGAAGGCCAGCAGGCTCGAAAAGGCTGCAAGAAGCACGAGCGCCGTTGCGACCAGCACCACGATGTAAAACGCTTCCATGCCTACCCCTTTCGCCTCATCACCGTCCCGAAACCGCCCTCGGCCTGTCCCTTACCCCTCCGTGTGCAGCACGATCTGTTAGTAAACGGCAAAAAACAGCGGAAGGGTAGGCCTTGCGGCTTAACCTCGGCTGCATCGCTGCATCATGCTGCTGGACGGTCCTTGGGGTTAGGACCAATAAGAATGCTACGGGAAAAACTCTGTATAAAGAATGTATAAGCAAATCAGGCGAGAGCAGGGCAGATAGGCGGAGCACTGCACTTTTTATTGATGCGGCCGTTAGAGGCTGCTTCGGTCTTTCCTGATCAGATATTGTTTCTGGATTCTGTCCACCGGCGTACCGTCGTTAAGCGGCACCCGCTCCAGCGTGTTGTAGGTGCGGAAGCCCATCTTCTCGTAATAGGCCAGCCCGCCGGTATTATCGGCGCGAATGGTTGCATTGATGACTTCGATATTGCGCTCTTCTGCGGCGGCAAGGGTTGCCGCGAAAAGTGCGGTGCCGACGCCCGGTATCTTCGGGCTCTGCCGGGCAAAGGTCGCGATATCGGCCCAGCCCTCCGGTGGGTTTCCGTAGAGGCTCAGGGATTGAAAACCGGCGAGACCAGAACTGGTCTCGGCGACATGGCATGTCAGAGGCCATTCGCCTGTTATGAACCAATCGGCCAGTTCCTCCGGCGAAAGAGGGGTCTCGAGGGCGGTCGTACCGCCGATTGCGATAATCTCGTTGAGAATTTCGGAGAGTTCTCGGGCGTCGCCCGGATCAGCCTTTCGAATATTCAGATACACCATGTCCTGTCCTTCCGACTTGATCCAGCGAGGATTGCCACGCAGTTTCTCTAAACAAAACGGCCCGGTTTCCCGGGCCGCTTTTCAATACATTTGCCGTTGCGGTCAGATGAGCTTGGCGAAAGCGACTGCCGTGTCGGACATGCGGCTGGAGAAGCCCCACTCGTTGTCGTACCAGGACAGAACGCGCACGAAATTGCCTTCCATGACCTTCGTCTGATCGATTGCGAAGATCGAGGAGTGGCTGTCGTGGTTGAAGTCACGCGAGACGAGCGGCTCGTCGGTGTAGCCGAGGATGCCCTTCAGCTTGCCGTTTGCGGCTGCCTTGATCGCTTCGTTGATTTCGCCGACCGTGGTGGCCTTCTTGGCAACGAACTTGAAGTCGACGACCGAAACGTTCGGGGTCGGAACGCGGATCGAAGTGCCGTCGAGCTTGCCCTTGAGGTGCGGCAGCACGAGGCCAACGGCCTTTGCGGCGCCCGTCGAGGTCGGAATCATCGAGAGGGCAGCAGCGCGGGCGCGATACAGATCCTTGTGCATCGTGTCGAGCGTCGGCTGGTCGCCAGTATAGGAGTGGATGGTCGTCATGAAGCCGTGGTCGATGCCGACGGCGTCGTCGAGAACCTTCACGACCGGCACGAGGCAGTTCGTGGTGCAGGATGCGTTGGAGATGACCAGGTGCTCCTTGGTGAGCTGGTCATGGTTGACGCCGAAGACGACCGTGAGGTCAGCGCCGTCGGCAGGAGCCGAAACGATGACGCGCTTGGCGCCGGCCGTCAGGTGGGCTGCAGCCTTGTCGCGGGCGGTGAAGATGCCCGTGCATTCCATCGCGATGTCGACACCCAGTTCCCTATGGGGAAGGGTTGCCGGATCCTTGATCGCGGTGACCTTGATCGGCTTGCCGTTGCCGACGATGATCGTGTCGCCTTCGACCTTTACTTCGGCCGGGAACTTGCCGTGGATGGAATCGTAACGGAGCAGGTGAGCGTTGGTCTCGACCGGGCCGAGGTCGTTGATGGCGACGACTTCGATGTCGGTACGGCCGGATTCGACGATGGCGCGAAGTACGTTGCGGCCGATGCGTCCGAAACCGTTGATGGCAACTTTGACTGTCATGTGCATTTACTCCCTAGAGGTGGGGCTTGCTGATAGTAAATGAGGAAGTGCCCGAAGGCACTCCCGTCGAAACCTAGCCCGTTAGAGCTTGGCTTCTGCAGCGGCGACGACGGCGTCAGCCGTGATGCCGAAGTGTTCGAAGACCTTCTTGGCCGGACCGGAGGCGCCGAAGCCCTTCATGCCGATAAACGATCCTTCCGGACCGATGAAGGCATCCCAGCCTTCGCGAACGGCAGCTTCGACGGCGATTTTGACCGGCGAGTTCCCGAGGACGTCCTTGCGGTAGGCCTCCGGCTGGTCGAAGAAGAGTTCCGTGCAGGGAACTGAGACGACGCGGGTACTGACACCTTTGCCTTCCAGCGTTGCGCGGGCCGCAACTGCGAGTTCCACTTCCGAACCCGATGCGAAGATCGTGACCTTGGCATCGGCATTGCCTGCGAGCGTGTAAGCGCCGAGTTCGCAGAGGTTCTTCTCATTGTACTCTGTGCGGACGGTCGTCAGGTTCTGACGGGTGAGAGCCAGAGCGGACGGATGGTCCTTGCTCTTCATGGCGATCTGCCAGCATTCCGCGGTCTCGACTGCATCGGCCGGTCGGAAGACGCGCAGGTTCGGCACCGCACGCAGGCCGGCGATCTGTTCGACAGGCTGGTGAGTCGGGCCGTCTTCGCCGACGCCGATCGAGTCATGGGTGAGCACGTGGATGACACGAATGCCCATAAGTGAGGCGAGGCGGATCGGCGGGCGGCAATAATCCGAGAAGATCATGAAGCCGCCGCCGTAGGGAATAAGACCGCCATGGAGTGCGATGCCGTTCATGGCAGAGGCCATGCCGTGCTCACGGATGCCCCAGTGCACATAGCGGCCGGCGAAATCCGTCGGCGTGATCGAATGCATCTGGCTGGTCTTGGTATTGTTCGACGGAGTCAGGTCGGCGGAGCCGCCAAGCGTTTCCGGTACGAAGCCGTTGATGACTTCCAGCGCGTCTTCGGAGGCCTTACGGGAGGCGATCGTGGGCTTGGTTTCGGCAAGCTTCTTCTTGTAGTCGTCGATGGCCTTGTCGAAGCCCTCAGGCAGGTCACCGGTAAAACGGCGGGTGAACTCAGCCTTGGACGGCGACTTGGAAAGCGTTTCTTCCCAGGCCTTGACGATATTGTCAGAGCGGGTACCGGCGGCGCGCCATGCGTCGAGGACGTCGGCGGGGACGACGAAGGGCTCGTATTCCCAATTCAGCGCCTTGCGGGTGGCGGCGATTTCGTCGGCGCCGAGCGGGTTGCCGTGAACCTTATGGGTGCCCTGCTTGTTCGGAGCGCCGAAGCCGATAACCGTCTTGCAGGCGATGAAGGTCGGGCGGTCGGACTTGTGGGCGGCTTCGATCGCGTCTGCGATGGCGGCCTGGTCATGACCGTCGATCTCGATCGTGTTCCAGTGAACGGCCTTGAAGCGGGCAACCTGGTCCGTCGAGTCCGACAGCGATACGGCGCCGTCGATGGTGATCGAGTTGTTGTCCCAGAAGAGGATCAGCTTATTGAGCTTCAGGTGGCCGGCAAGCGCGATCGCCTCATGGCTGATGCCTTCCATCAAGCAGCCATCACCATTGATGACGTAGGTGTAGTGGTCCTGCAGGTCCGGACCGAATTCCTCGCGCAGCTTGCGTTCGGCGATCGCCATGCCGACGGCATTGGCAATGCCCTGGCCGAGCGGACCAGTGGTCGTTTCGATGCCGGTGGCATGACCATATTCCGGATGGCCGGCGGTCTTGGAGCCGAGCTGACGGAACTGCTTCAGGTCCTCGACCGACATGTCCGGATAGCCGGTCAAATAGAGCAGCGAGTAGAGCAGCATCGAGCCGTGGCCGGCAGAGAGAACAAAGCGGTCGCGGTTCGGCCAGTGCGGCTTCTGGGGATCGAAGCGGAGATATTTGGTGAAGAGGACCGTTGCCACATCCGCCATACCCATCGGCATGCCCGGGTGGCCGGAATTCGCCTTTTCGACGGCGTCCATGGAGAGGAAACGGATCGCATTCGCCATCCGGTCGTTTTGTTCGCGTGAGGTCATGGCTTTTCCGCTAGTTCCGGGTTTGAGGATGGCCTCGAGCCTGCCAAGACCATCAATGAGAGCGGTCGAGACATAGCAGTTGGAACGGCCAAGTCAACAAAATGGAAGCCGTTTGGAGGCCGGGTGCGACGATTTTTGACATTTGACCGTCAAGTTTTACAAAAGACAAATCTTGTGTGACAGGCTTGTGTAAATCGCTCATCCACAGAATAGGGCAGGGGGCAGCGGGGAGGCTTTATTGACGCGCTCCAACCTAGCTGCATATCCTCTTGAAAATACAGGGTCGGCGGCAGAGGCCGATTCGCGGGTCTTGTGCGGGGAACCGGAAAAGACATGACGCCTAACGGCAAAACCATCGAAGCTGCGCTTACGGAGCTGAAACAGGCAATCTCGGGCCTCGAGAATGCTGTCGACATGCGTATCGAGCGCCAGCGCGAGCAGGGCGAGATCGAGGGCGAGGTTCGCCGCGTGCATGCCGACCGCTCGCGTCTTGCCCAGGAGCTGGATCAGGCCGAATTCCGTGCGAACCGGCTGGAAGAGGTCAATCGCGAGGTTTCGCGGCGTCTGGTGACGGCGATGGAAACCATCCGCGCGGTGCTTGACCGCTAAGAGGACTTGGAAGACATGGCGCAGGTAACGGTAACGATCGACGGCAAGGCCTATCGCATGGCCTGCGAAGAGGGGCAGGAAGATCATCTGACTGACCTCGCGGTTCGTTTCGACCGTTATGTCGGCCATCTCAAGGGGCAGTTCGGCGAAATCGGCGATCTCAGGATTACCGTCATGGCCGGAATCATGGTCATGGACGAGATCTCGGAGCTGACGCGACGTGTCACAGGGCTGGAATCGGAGCTGGAGACACTCCGCAGCAATCGAGACACGGTACTCGCCGCCACCGCCCGCACGGAAGAAGGCATTGCAGTGGCGCTTTCGGAAGTCACGAGCCGTATTCAGGGCATTACCGACAAGCTGAACGGCCGCACGCCAGCCGAGCTTAATTAATTTTGGAGAGCAGTGCCGACCCACTGGTGCGGTGCTGCAAATGTCCCTATATTCCCTCACGCGGTCTGTGCTTCTCGACAGGAACAATGAATCCTCGGGGCCATACCCGATCCTTAGGGAGCTGTCCCTGTCCGGGCTCGTGGGTCTGGACATACGGCGCCCACCTACTTTCGTAGGCGCCCAGGATCGAAAGTTTCCACCGGTTGTGTGGATCGCGCTGTTTTCTTTTCGGCCGGGTTCTTCCCGAGGCGCGCCAATATCTCCTGACAAGTTCAGTTTTTAATCGCCTGGTGGTTCGCTCCAGCCGATGAGCTTTGCCCAGTCGTAGGCGCCTTCCATGATGATATCGAAGACCGGATCCTTGATGTCGTAATAGGCATCGACATTGTCGGGGAAATAGCCTGCGAGGCGGTGCTTGATCAGCCCATAGGCGGCAGCAGCCGTCGGATGGGCGCGCAGGAAATCCCGACAGAGAAGCGGATAGCGCTGGTTGAAGCGGCCTTTTTCACGGATATGGATATTCGCAGGCCGGCCGGTGCTTTTGAAGAACAGCTTTCGCAACTCGCCCTCCGCCAAATCGAGACCCGGCGGGCAGTGATCGGTCGCGAACGCGCGACGCTTGAAACCTTCCCTCTCGAATGCGGCATCATCGATCAGATCAAGAGCATCGACGCTCACCTGAATGTCGATGATGTCCTTCGCCGGAAGGCCGGCTACAGCGGTGGAACCGATATGATGGATCGCTGCACCTGATGGTGCCGCGCGCAGGAGCGCCTGCTTCAGGATTATGAAGTCGTCGATCCAGCTCTGTCGTGGCGGGAGAATTTCTATCGGCATGAAGCGCTCGCTATCGTTGCCCTGTGACAGGGCGATGACGGTGGTCTTCAGCTATAGTCGGCCTGTCGGATGTTCTTCACCAGAAAATCAATGAAGGCGCGAATGCGTGCCGCGAGATGCTCGTGACCGGGATAGACGGCGTGAATGAGTTCGATATCCTCAGGGTTATAGGCTTCCAGCACAGGCACCAGTGTTCCGGCATCGATATCCGGCTGCACATGGAACTGACCGACGCGGGCGAGGCCGAGACCGGCGAGGCAAAGGCTGCGTGCAGTCGGTCCGTTATTGGTTTCGAGGTTACCGAAGACGGGTCTTGAAAAACGGTCGCCATTCCTGGGATCGCGGAATGGCCATTCCTCTGATGTCGAGCGGAAGCTGAAGGTCAGGCAGTTGTGGCGGTCGAGATCATCGGGGCTTTCCGGCATGCCTTCCCGTTTCAGATAGGCAGGTGAGGCGACGATGACGCGGCGGCTTTCGAGCAGCTTGCGGGCCTTCAGCGAGGAATCGCGTAAGGCGCCCGAGCGAATGGCGATGTCGGCGCGCTCGCCGACGATATCGATGATGCCATCGCTGAGTGCGAGGTCGAGATCGACCTCGGGATGGAGTTTGAGGAAGTCGGGCACCAGCGGGACGATGTAGCGAACGCCAAAGGCGACCGAAGTGCTCACGCGCAGGCGGCCGCGCGCCACCGTCGTGCCGCCGGCCGAGACGGCGCGTTCCGTCTCCTCGATGTCCAAGAGGATGCGGCGGGAGCGTTCAAGATAGATTTCACCTTCCGGCGTCAGCTGTAGGGCGCGGGTGGTGCGCACAAGAAGACGCGTGCCGAGGCGGTCCTCCAGCCGCGTGACGAGCTTGCTGACGGCGGAGGGCGAAAGCCTGAGCTTGCGGCCGGCTGCCGAGAAGCTCTGCAGCTCGGCCACCTGTACGAAGACATCCATCTCGCCGATGCGGTTGTCCATCCGCTTCCTATCTTGAATTCAATTCACAACTGTTGAGCCATTATAGGCGATTATCGAACAAGTTCGCCACGCCCATATTCCGATCCGAACAAGAACCAAACCATCGGGTCACTCTCATGCCACTTGCTCTCTTTGCGTTGACGATCGCGGCCTATGCGATCGGCACCACGGAATTCGTCATCGTCGGCCTGCTGCCGACGGTTGCCAACGACCTTCACATCACCCTGCCGCTCGCCGGCCTCATCGTCAGCGTCTATGCGCTGGGTGTCACCTTCGGCGCACCGATCCTGACGGCGCTGACCGGACGGATCGAGCGCAAGCCGCTCATGCTTGGGCTGATGGCGCTCTTTATTATCGGCCACATCATCGCGGCGCTCAGCCCCGGTTATGAAGTGCTGCTGATTGCCCGCGTCGTCTCAGCCTTCGCGCACGGGGTATTCTTCTCCGTCGGCTCCACGATCGCTGCCGATCTGGTGCCGGAAAACCGCCGCGCATCGGCCATCGCGATGATGTTCATGGGCCTGACGGTTGCAATCGTCACCGGCGTTCCGCTCGGCACCTTCATCGGCCAGACCTTCGGCTGGCGCACCACCTTCGCTGCCGTTGCCGGCCTTGGTGTGATCGCGTTCGCGGGCATCGCCTTCCTGCTGCCCTCGAACCTCAAGAAGGCGCCGCCGGCCAGTATCGGTGAACAGATCCGCGTGCTTGCCACGGGCCGGCTGTTGCTCGTCTATGCGATGACGGCGCTGGGGTACGGCGGCACCTTCGTCGCCTTTACCTTCCTTGCGCCGATCCTCGAGCAGATTACCGGCTTTGCCTCCTCGGCCGTCGGCCTGATCCTGATGCTCTATGGCGTGGCGATTGCCGTCGGTAATGTCGTCGGCGGGCGCATCTCCAACCGCGATCCCGTCGAGGCGCTGACCTTCCTGTTCATCGCCCAAGCGCTCGTGCTGGTTCTCTTCGGTTTCACGGCTGTCTCGCCCTGGTTGACCATCCCGACGCTTGCGATCCTCGGCTTCCTGTCCTTCGCCAATGTGCCGGGCCTGCAGCTCTACGTCGTGCAGCTTGCACGCCAGCTGCAGCCGAATGCCGTCGATGTCGCCTCGGCGCTGAATATCGCCGCCTTCAACCTTGGCATTGCCATGGGCGCCTGGATCGGCGGTCTGGTGGTTGAATCGAGCTTCGGGCTGGGCGCCACGCCATTCGTTGCGGCAGGCCTAGTCACTGTTGCCCTTGGCCTTACCATCCGCAGCGGCGTCCTCGACCGCCGCTCCACCCCTGATGCGGCCGTTGCCTGCAGCGCGGCCTGATCTCTCCTCACTCGAAAGGAAACAGCATGAAGTTCGTCAGCGCCAACGGCGCCTCCATCCCCGCCCTCGGCTTCGGTACGTTCCGCGTGCCAGGCCCGGATGCCGAACGCATGGTCTCGCATGTGCTCGCTAACGGTTATCGCCATATCGACACCGCGCAGATCTATGGCAACGAGGCCGAGGTCGGCGAGGGTATCCGCCGCTCCGGTATCGCCCGCGGCGATATCTTCCTGACCACCAAGGTCTGGGTCGAGAACTACAAGCGTGCTGCCTTCATCGCTTCGGTCGACGAGAGCCTGAAGAAATTGAAGACCGACTATGTGGACCTGCTGCTGCTTCACTGGCCAAACGAGGCCGTGCCGCTTGCCGAGCAGATCGGCGCGCTGAATGAAGTCGCGAAGGCAGGCAAGGTGCGCCATATCGGCGTGTCGAACTTCAACACGGATCTGATGCGCCAGGCCGCAGCGCTTAGCAGCCTGCCGATCGTGACGAACCAGGTGGAGTATCATCCCTATATCGATCAAACGCCGGTGCTGCGCGCCGCAAAGCAGCTCGATATGTCGGTGACGGCCTATTACGCCATGGCTGACGGCAAGGTGCTTGAGGATGCGGCGTTGAAGGCGATTGCCGCCAAGTACGGCAAGTCGATTGCCCAGATCGTGCTCCGCTGGATCGTGCAGCAGGATCTGATCGCGCTTTCCAAGACCGTCTCGGAACGGCGCGCACAGGAGAATGCGGCGATCTTCGATTTCGAGCTGACGTCGGAAGAGATAACGGCAATCCACGCGTTGGCAAAACCCGATGGCCGTATCGTCAGCCCGGAAGGGTTGGCGCCGGCCTGGGACAAGGCAGCGTGAGGAACGGGCGCTTCGGCGCCCGTTTCCCTATTTGCTATAGCTCAGGCACGTTCGGCGATCTCTGCAATTATCACCGGTTCGCCCCGCCGGAGGCGGCCGGCCTCGCGGTCCATATCAGCGGCGCTGGAGCGGGTAGGGCCCATCCTCGAAAACCTGGTCGTGATAGCCCTTTGCGCCGACGACCAGAGCGAGCGGACTTCTCCATTCCCTGCCGTCGCGCAGGCAATCGAGCACGTGCCGAAAATCATACTTCGGGTGCCAGCCGAGTTCCTGCCGGGCCGGCGCATTGACATAGACACGGTCGAGGTGCGGAAACATCGTCCAGCCGCGCGCCGCGTAAAGCGCGGCCATGCCGGGGAAAAGGCGCTCCACCGTCGCGCGCGCATCACGGCGCAGGTCGGCGAGATCGGCTTCGGTGAAGGGTGCCGTCGCCGAGACGATGTAGCGGCCGAAGCCGATGGACGGCGCTCTTTCCAGTGCCAGCAGATGGGCGTCGACCACATCCTCGATATCGACGCGCCGATAAAGCAACTCGTTGGCCTGGGCATTTTCAGCGGAATAGTGGTTGCGGATATCAGGGTCGTCGTCATTTTCTGGGAAGAAACGCGAAGTCCTCAGAATGACGACGGGCAGCGACATGTTGCGCGCGAAGAGTTCGCAGACGCCTTCGGCAGCGATCTTCGTAACGCCGTAGATATTGCGGGCAACGGGCAGAACATCCTCGGTCACCCAGGCGGCCGGTTCGCCTGCGGCTGGGCGCAGGGCTGCTCCGAAAGCGCTGGTGGTGCTGGTGAAGACGAAGCTTGTTACGCCAACGACGACTGCTTGTTCGAGAAGGTTCATCGTGCCCGTGACGTTGGTATCGATGAAATCCTTGTTGGCGTGCGTTCCGACATGTGGCTTGTGCAGCGTGGCGGCGTGGATAATGGCGGTGATGCCTGTCATCGCGAGGCGGATGAAATCGGGATCGGTGATCGATCCGGTCATATCGGTAAAAGGCGAGGGTTTGATATCGATGCCGCGCACCCGACGGCCTTGATCCCTCAACGTCCGCATCAGCGCTTCGCCGAGATGGCCGGCGCTTCCCGTCACCAGTATCGTCATTCTGCGTCTCCAGACAATTGGCAACGGACGCTAACAAAGGCCGCTTCGGTGGGACAACGCATAATTTATGCAGCAGGATACAGGAATTCTGCAGGCTCAGCCGACCGTCGTGACCAGCCGTGCGGCGCTGCCATCGGCCAGGAAGATGCGCTCCCAGAGCACACGCCCGGCGGCGATAGGCAGGTGCGGATTTCCATTAGCGCCGGTCTCCAGTGTCAGCGAATTCATTTGGCCCTCATGCCAGCCGAGGCCGACAAGTTCGCCCTCCGTCTTCACGATCTCCTGCGACGCATAGGAGAACAGAGGCCTGTCCAGAAAATCGGAGAGCGGCAGGCGCCATTCGCTCTGCCGTGCACTGGAAGCGGCAAGAAGCCTGTGGGTGCGGTCGCAGATGAGATGAACCTTGCTCCGGGAATGTTCGACCAGTCGTTTCAATGCGGCATCGGCGGAGGATGATGGGGAAGCGAAGATGCATTCCAGCCGCCTTGCCTGAGCGACGGTGACTGGCAGGATGCCGCGCTCCCAGCGGGAGACGGTCGCCTGGTTGACGGCGAGCAATTCCGCCAGATGCTCCTGCTTCATATTGCGCAGCTGGCGCATGCGACGGATGGCAGATCCCGATATCGGCATGGTTCCTCTCCCTCTTTATCATAGAGCCGCGACGATTGCCGCAGCAAGTTAGCGGGAAGGACTGTCGAGGTCGCTCTTCAGCCGATCAAGAATGGACAATGCGTGGCCGGCATAGGCGCTGATCCAGCGGTCGTGAATCTGCTTGATCGGCAGGCTGTTCAGATGGTTCCAGCGCTCCCTTCCTTCCTTCCTGGCAATCACCAGATCGGCTTCCTCCAGCACCTTCAAATGCTGCATGACAGTGCAGCGATCCAACTCCGGAAATGCTTCGCAGAGCGTGCCGGTCGTGCGCGGCTCATCCTTCAGAAGGTCGAGAATATCGCGGCGGCGGCGATGCGCCAGCGCCTTGAAAATGGGGTCGTCATCCGATTCGCTTGACATGTTATGTTTTTATAACATAATTGGGTCAGATACAACGGAGAAGAGGAGGAAGTCGCATGTCCCTCAATATTCGCGTCTCGGGCCGCATCGGCCGCCCGGTGGCTGATGTCTTCGATGCGGTCGTCAATCCGAAAAAGCTGTCGGGCTATTTCACCACGGTGGGCGGTGCCAGCGCGCCGCTGGTGCAGGGCACGACGGTGACATGGTGGAAAGATGTGCCGGTCGAGGTGGTCGAGCTCGTGCCTGACAGCAAGATCGTGCTGCGCTGGGATGGTGCAACAGACGAGGAAAAGAAGCCTTACAAAACGCTCGTAGAGATGAATTTCAAACCGCTTGATGATGGTGGCACCATGGTGACCATCGCCGAGGATGGCTGGCGTGAGGATGAGCCGGGGCGCCGCGGAACCTACCAGAATCTTGAAGGCTGGACGCAGATGTTCTGCTGCATGAAAGCCTTTGTCGAATACGGCATCAATCTGCGCGAAGGCATGTTCCTCAGCGAGATGCGGGGTGAGCAGGCCAAAGAGCAGGAAGGTTGAGGGGAAGCGTCATGAATGATCTGATCTATGGCGGCGTCGACGTCGCGATGAAGGTTCCGCCGCATCAGTATGAAGCCACCGTTTCCTTCTATCGCGACATCGTGAAGCTGAAAGAAATCGAAGGGGACGATATCTCCTTCGAGCTTGGGCCGATCCGGCTTTGGATCGATCGGGTGGCGACCATGAGCCAGGCCGAGCTCTGGCTGGAATTCATGACGCCGGATTTCGACCGTGCCGCGGAGTACCTGGAGAAGGCCGGTGTTCCGCGCTGCGATCCCATCGAGCCACTGCCACCCAATCTTCGCGGTGGCTGGATCCTCAACCCAACTGGCATCGTACATCTGGTACGGGAGACCAGCCGCAATTAGCGGCGATCCAGCTGAACCGGTGCCGAGCAGGCAGAAGATCATATAGCCGCCGATAAGGCGGCTATATGTCTGTTGGAGGCTTGGAATTACGCCCTAAAGACGGCAGATTGCTGAGTGCGGAAGGGATAGCCCTGCGCAAGGTGCAATAGACGCGCTCGCTTTCGTGACAGAGACTTCGCTTGCCTGTCACGATGCGAGTGTTAGTTTCCGGAATCATATCGATTAAATCCCAGGAGATTTCAGATGCAGCTTGGCATGGTAGGTTTGGGCCGTATGGGCAATTACATGGTCCAGCGCTTGATGCGGGGCGGCCACGAATGCGTGGTCTATGACGCCAAGCCGGAAAGCGTCGCCGAGCTCGTTGGTCTCGGTGCCGACGGCAGTGGCTCGCTCGAAGAATTCGTCTCGAAGCTCGCGCGTCCGCGCGCCGTCTGGCTGATGCTGCCGGCTGCGATCACCGACAAGGTCATCGCCTCGATCGTTCCGCTGCTGCATGACGGCGATATCCTGATCGACGGCGGCAACTCCTATTATCATGATGACATCCGCCGCGGCGCGGAACTCATCACCAAGGGCATTCACTATGTCGACGTCGGCACCAGCGGCGGCGTCTTCGGCCTCGAACGCGGCTATTGCCTGATGATTGGCGGCGAGAAGGGTATCGTGCAGCATCTGTCGCCGATCTTCGCAACGCTGGCACCAGGCAACGGCACCGCGGAAGCCTCGCCGAACCGCACGCCGGAGGCTGCAGCTCTCAGCACCGCCGAGCAGGGTTTCCTGCATTGCGGCCCGCACGGTGCCGGCCACTTCGTCAAGATGGTTCACAACGGCATCGAATATGGTCTGATGGCCGCCTATGCCGAAGGCCTCAATATCCTGAAGCACGCCAATGTCGGCGCCCTGACGCACGAGGCCGATGCCGAGACGGCGCCGCTCTCCCATCCGGAATATTACCAGTACGATTTCAACTTGCCGGAAATTTCCGAAGTCTGGCGCCGCGGAAGCGTCATCACCTCCTGGTTGCTCGACCTGACGGCCGATGCGCTGCACAAGGACCCGGCCCTTACCCAATATGCGGGTCGTGTTTCGGACTCCGGCGAAGGTCGCTGGACGATCATGGCCGCCATCGACGAAAGCGTGCCGACCCCGGTGCTCAGCGCGGCACTGCACGGTCGTTTCTCCTCGCGCGACCAGGACGAGTTCGCCAACAAGGTGCTTTCGGCCATGCGCGCCGGCTTCGGCGGCCATGCCGAGAAGCCGCACAAGTAATCTAACCGCATTGTTTAATGTCAGCCGCCGGTCCGCGAGGTCCGGCGGCTTTCTTTTGGTCGCCACTGCATCCTAGACCGTTTGTTCGTCTGGCTTTTCGGCTGCAGCACTTGCATAAATGCCTGACGTGTAAAACCGGAGGCGGGCATGGGGCGAATTTCTGCGATCGGCATCTGCGGCATCATCATGCTGCTTTCTCTTTTAAGCGCCGTTTCCGCACAGACGACGCCGGCAGCTTCCGCTGACGTTGCGCCACCGCCTGCCCAGGTGCGGCAGATGATGGAGCTGATGCAGACGCCGGAGGTCAAGCAATGGATGGCGACGCAGATGGCGGCGCCGGCAGCTTCTGACGGTAATGACCAGGAAATGTCGATACTGTCCGACCGCCTTCAGCACGCCCGCCGACACATCGCCATGGTGTCTGGTGCGGCCATGACGCTGCCATCCGAAATCGCGCGGGCTTCATCGCTTTTTCTTGGCGAATTGAGAGCGGCCGGTCCACTTCGCATGGCGGCGCAATTTCTCGCCATCCTCGTCACCGGATTCATCGTCGAAATCCTGGTGCGGAGGGCCGTGCGTGAAAGGCGGGAGCGAGCAGCGCAGATGACCGGCACGCGGCTGGCCGCGCGTGTTATTCCCGCCATCGTCTTCGGTCTCGCAACGGGGCTCGCGTTGGTCAGCTTCAACTGGCCGCCGGTCAGCCAGAATATCGCGATCGCCATCGCCATCGCTGTCGTTGTGCAGCGTTTCGCCGTTTCCATCGGTGGTGTCATCGTCGATCTCGTCACCCTGCCGCGCGGCGAGGGCGAGACCGTTGCGGTTGACCCGGCCGTCGCGCAATTCTGGTTTCGGCGCTGCACGCTATTCGTCATCTATTTCGTTTTCGGCTGGGTCGTTCTCCAAGCGATGGAGCCGCTGGGCTATTCGATGGCCACGCGATATCTGGTCGGCTATGTGCTGGGCATCGGTCTTTTCCTGATCGCGACCGAAGCAGTCTGGTCACGACCGGGAAATGAAACGCGGCGCAGCCATGCCGTCACCTGGCTGCTGACCCTTTATTTCGTGCTGCTCTGGGGTATCTGGGTCTTGAGCTTTGATTGGCTCCTCTGGGTCCTGATCTATCTCCTGCTGCTGCCGCGAGTGCTTGCCGTATCGACGCTCGCCGTCAAATCCTTCCACCATGCCGAAGCGGGCTTCCTTGCCCAGCGGCGCATTGCGACCGTGTTGCTTGATCGCGGTGTCAGGGCTCTGATCATCGCCTTTGCGGCGATCTGGCTCGGGCGCATGCTCGGCGTCGAAACTGCTATGATGATGACGTCGAACGAAACGATGATCGACCGGGTGGTGCGCGGCATCATCGGCGGCATCGTCATCCTGCTTGCGGCGGACCTGCTCTGGCATCTCGTCAAGGCCTATATCGACGGCAAGCTACTGGATTCTCCTGTCGATGGCCCAATCGGCGACGAGGAGAAAGTCAAGCGCGCCCGTCTGCAGACGTTGCTGCCGATCTTCCGCAACATCATCGCGGTCGTTATTGCCCTGATTGCGGCCCTTATGGTGCTCTCGGGCGTCGGTATCGAAATCGGGCCGCTGATTGCCGGCGCCGGTGTCGTCGGCGTTGCGGTTGGCTTCGGCGCGCAGACCATCGTCAAGGATGTCATCAGCGGCATGTTCTATTTGTGGGACGATGCCTTCCGCGTCGGCGAATATATCGAAAGCGGCAGCCACAAGGGCGTGGTCGAAGCCTTCAGCCTGCGTTCCGTTAAACTCCGCCATCACCGCGGGCCGCTGACAACAGTGCCGTTCGGCGAGCTTGGGGCTGTCAAAAACCTCAACCGCGACTGGACGATCGACAAGATCAGCCTGAACGTGACCTACGACACCGACCTCGTGAAGACGAAGAAGATCATCAAGCAGATCGGCCAGCAGCTTCTCGAAAACCCCGAATGGGGTCCGAATATCATCGAAACGCTGAAGATGAAGGGTGTGGAGCAGTTCGGCGAATTCGCAATCGAGCTCCGCCTTTCTATGATGACCAAACCCGGCGAGCAGTTCGTCATCCGCCGCAATGCACTGGCGATGATCCGCAATGCCTTCAAGGAGAACGGCATCGAATTCGCCGTTCCGACCGTGCAGGTTTCGGGCGAGCGCGAGATTGAGGCGAATGTTGCCGCAGCGCGTTACGCGGCTCAAGCCCGTGCCGGGGGTGAGCCGGCGGCCTGATCTTCAAATGCAAGGCGAAGCTTACGAAATTGCAATGCGATCAAGCCTGTGCACTGCGCAAATTTGCCCCAATTGAGGATGAAGGAGGCGGCAAGTGCGCGGGTGTGGGTAGCCGCAACATGGTTCATAGAGCTTGCATGTTGCCTATGTTACGTCTCTCAAAAGAGATTCCCGCCAGATTGGCAATTGCAGCAGGTACGAGATGTCGGGTCACGGCAAGTTGGAAGAGAATTCAGAGACGGAAGAGGGCTTTTCCTTTGGCGCAGTTCTCCGGCGCTACCGCACGCCGCTGACGGCTCTTGCGACGCTCCTGATTTTTTGCCTTGTCGGCTACGCGATTATGCAGCTGACAGATGAAGTGCGCTATGACGACGTCGTGGAAGCCTTGGCGGAAACCCGGCTGAGTTCGATCCTGCTCGCCCTGTTCTTTACCGCACTGAGCTTTCTGGCACTCGTCTTCTACGATCTCAACGCCATCGACTATATCGGCAAGCGGCTGCCTTTTCCGCATGTCGCGCTTACGGCCTTCAGTGCCTATGCGGTCGGTAACACCGCTGGTTTCGGAGCGCTTTCGGGTGGAGCGATCCGTTACCGCGCCTATACGCGGCTTGGGCTTTCTCCTGAAGATATCGGCCGCGTCATCGCCTTCGTGACGCTGTCCTTCGGCCTCGGCCTTGCTGCCGTGTCGGCGATCGCGCTTCTCATCATCGCCGATGAGATCGCGCCGCTGATCAGTGTCAGCAGCCTGTGGCTTCGTATCATCGCGGCTGTCATCCTGGCGATTCTCGGCTCTCTCATGGTGCTCGGCCGCGAGGGCCGGGTGATCGAAATCGGGTCGGTTGCGCTTCGCCTGCCGGATTCGCGCACCTGGTCGCGTCAGTTCCTGGTGACCGCCTTCGATATTGCAGCCTCCGCCACGGTGCTTTACGTGCTCCTGCCGCAGACGGCGATCGGCTGGCCGGTGTTCCTGGCGGTTTATGCGATTGCCGTCGGGCTTGGTGTGCTGAGCCATGTGCCGGCGGGCCTCGGCGTTTTTGAGACCGTCATCATCGCTTCGCTCGGCAGCGCAGTGAATATTGATGCGGTTCTCGGCTCACTGGTTCTCTATCGCCTAATCTATCACGTCTTGCCGCTGCTGATCGCCATCCTCGCGGTTTCGGCTACCGAGCTTCGTCGCTTCGTGGATCATCCGGCTGCTTCCAGCGTGCGGCGCATCGGCGGGCGGCTGATGCCGCAGCTTCTTTCGGCGCTGGCGCTGCTTCTGGGTGTCATGCTGATCTTTTCGAGCGTGACGCCGACGCCCGATCAGAATCTCGAATTCCTCTCCAATTATCTGCCGCTGCCGATGGTGGAAGGCGCGCATTTCCTCTCCAGTCTGCTCGGCCTTGCACTTGTCGTTGCCGCCCGTGGACTCGGCCAGCGGCTCGATGGAGCCTGGTGGGTGGCGGTGTTTTCTGCCGTTGCCGCTCTGACGCTCTCGCTGCTGAAGGCGATCGCCCTTGTCGAGGCGGCCTTCCTCGCCTTTCTGGTCTTCGGCCTGTTCGTCAGCCGCCGGCTCTTTACCCGCCATGCTTCGCTTCTCAACCAGGCGATGACGGCATCCTGGCTGATGGCGATTGCCGTGATCATCGTCGGCGCGGTTGTCATCCTGCTCTTCGTCTATCGTGACGTGGAATACAGCAACCAACTCTGGTGGCAGTTTGAATTTGCGGCGGAAGCGCCGCGCGGCCTGCGTGCCGTACTCGGCATCACCATCATTTCTTCAGCGATCGCCATTTTCAGCCTGTTGCGGCCAGCGACCTTCAAGCCGGAACCGGCCGATGAGGAGGCGGTCCGCCGCGCTGTCGAGATCGTCGAGAAACAGGACAGTGCGGACGCCAATCTGGTGCGCATGGGCGACAAGTCCATCATGTTCTCGGAAAAGGGCGATGCCTTCATCATGTATGGCCGGCAAGGCCGCTCGTGGATCGCGCTGTTTGATCCGATCGGTGACCATCATGCCGTGCAGGAACTGGTCTGGCGCTTCGTGGAAGCAGCGCGCGCCGCTGGCTGCCGTGCAGTCTTTTACCAAATCTCGCCGGCGCTGCTTTCGCATTGTGCGGACGCGGGCCTGCGCGCCTTCAAGCTCGGCGAACTTGCAGTGGCTGATCTGCGTACCTTCGAAATGAAGGGCGGCAAATGGGCGAACTTGCGCCAGACCGCAAGCCGCGCCCAGCGTGACGGACTGGAATTCAGCGTTGTCGAACCCGTCGATATCCCCGGAATCATCGACGATCTCTCGGCCGTTTCCAACGCGTGGCTCGAGCATCACAATGCCAAGGAGAAGGGCTTCTCGCTCGGCGCCTTCGATCCGGACTATGTGGCGTCGCAGCCGATCGGTGTTCTCAAGAAGGACGGCCGGATCGTTGCCTTTGCCAATATCCTTGTCACCGCGGCGAAAGAGGAGGGGACGATCGACCTGATGCGCTTCTCGCCTGATGCGCCGAAGGGGTCTATGGACTTCCTGTTCGTGCAGATCATGGAATATCTGCGCGCCCAGGGTTTTACGCATTTCAACCTCGGCATGGCGCCCCTCTCCGGCATGTCGAAACGCGAGGTGGCGCCCGTTTGGGACCGTATCGGCGGTACCGTCTTCGAACACGGCGAGCGCTTCTACAACTTCAAGGGGCTTCGCGCCTTCAAATCCAAGTTTCATCCGCACTGGCAACCGCGCTATCTTGCGGTTTCAGGAGGGGGCAATCCGATGATCGCATTGATGGATGCGACATTTCTGATCGGGGGCGGATTGAAAGGGGTAGTGAGAAAATGATGAAAAAGTTACTGTTTGCTGCTGCGTGCGTCAGCATGCTCGCGGCCGCGCCGTCTTATGCTGCGGATGAAACCACCCAGAGCTTCGAGACTGGCCTTATCCCTTCGCCGCATATCTTCCTGCCGCAGGGCGAGGTGAAGGGTGCCGTCTTTCTGATTTCCGATGCAGCCGGCTGGGGAGACAATGAAAAGACCGAGGCAGACCGTCTGGTTTCGCAGGGTTCCGTTGTCATCGGCGTCGATTTTCCGTCCTATATGGAAGCGCTGAACCGTTATGACGTCAGTCTCAACGACGGCTGCATTTACACGGTTTCCGATATTGAGTCGCTGAGCCAGCAAGTGCAGCGCGCCGCCAGCAACAGCCCCTATCACCTGCCGATCGTTGCCGGCATCGGCGAGGGTGGCGCGCTGGCCCTTGCCATTGCCGCGCAGACACCCGATGCGACCATCGGCCAGACATTTGCCGTCGACCCGCGTGCCGGCATTCCGTTAAGCAAGGAGCTCTGCACACCGGCTACGAAGAAGGTGGTCGGCGACCGTAGCGTCTATGGGCTCACCGATGGCGCCCTGCCGGATCCGATCATTGCCACCTTCACGCCTGCGGCAGACAAGGACGGTCGCGCTCACGTGGAGGATCTTAAGAAGGCGCATGAGGCGATCGATATCCGCGACTCGTCCGATGATGCACAGACTGTGTTTGCGGATACGCTCGACGATCTGGTGACGGCTTCGGGCGCATTCGATAATCCGCTCGGCCTGCCGCTTGCCATCCTCGACGCCAAGCCGAACCTCGATACGATGGCCGTGATTTATTCCGGCGACGGCGGCTGGCGCGATATCGACAAGGAAGTAGGCGGTATGCTGCAGAAGGAAGGCATTCCTGTCGTCGGCATCGACTCGCTGCGCTATTTCTGGACAGAGCGAAAGCCGCAGGAAACGGCCGACGATCTCTCTCGTATCATCGAATTCTACCGCAAACAGTGGAAGGTGAAGCACGTCCTGCTGATCGGCTATTCCTTCGGCGCGGATATCGTGCCAGCCACCTATCAGCTTCTGAAACCAGCGGAAAAGGCGGCGGTAGCGCAGATTTCACTTCTGTCTCTGTCGCACCAGGTCGATTACGTCATTTCCGTCATGGGCTGGCTCGGCCAGAAGACGGATGGGGCAGGTGGCGATCCCATCAAGGATCTCAAGGGCGCCAATCCGAAACTCGTCCAATGCATCTACGGCAAGGATGATGATGACGACGTGGCTTGCCCCGCCGTCAAGGATGTTGGCGGCGAGGTCATCGAGTTGCCGGGCGATCATCACTTTGACGAAAATTACGATCTTCTGACGAAGACGATCATTGATGGCCTGAAGGCGCGCCTCAAAGGCTGAATATTTCTGGCTCACGCAATTCCGAACGCAAAACCGCTGCGCACTTTTGCTGGAATTGCTCTAACGCATCAGCATCTGTTCACTCCAGCCGAGGGCGGCGATCTCGCCGCCCCGAAACCTCGCATCGTCGTCGACAATGAATTCGTCGAGTTGCGGCGGAGCGACGCTGCTGCCAGCCAGCATGGCATGCACCTGTCCGCGGTGATGCGTCTGATGTTGGAAGAGGTGGCTTAGTACATCCTCCATACGTTCTCGCTGGATGCGGCCATCGCGCTGAAGCTCAACGGTCGAAGCAAGCTTCTCGGGTGTCAGCCCTTCGCAGATTGCAACAAGGCGCTGGTCGACCTTCGCCTGCTCTGCGGAGAGCGATGGGATATCGTCAAAGGGTTCTTCGATGTCGAAAGCGCTAAGGCCAAGCGTGCCACCTTCCAACCCATCGACATAGAACCAGTCGACTGTGAGGATGTGGTTCAGCGTCGATTTGATCGACGGGAAAAAGCTTGTGCGCGGGGCTTCGAATTCACCGGGCTTGAGGGTTGCGCAGGCGGCAAGAAGCCGGTTATTCGCCAGGGCATTGTTGTAGGCGAGCTTTCGAAATATGCGGCAGGGATCGAAACTCGGCATCGCGTCTCCTCCTTGGAGCATTTCCCTTTCTCTCCGAAACACGGAAATGCTTTACCTCTTTGTTTTCACGCAGCTCTGAGCGAAAAGCCGATTTCACATTCTTGCTGGGATTGCACTAGTCCTTGTCGTCGAGATCGCCATCACGCCACACAAGATGACGGGGCGAGGCAGGCAGGTTTTCAATCTCACCGGCAAGGAAATAGGGCGGAATATCAAGCGCAGTCAGGGCCTGGAATGTTGCAGGCACCCATTTGAATTCCAAATGGTTGTCGCCATCCTCCACCCGATGAATGATCTCGTGCGTGCGGAAGGGGAAATTCTCCGGTATTTCCATGAGATAGTAGAAGCCGAGTTCGTGCCACTCGCGACTTTCATAGTGGAAGAAGTTCTCTACGATCCAGAGCAGGCGGCCGACGGTCACCTCGACACCGAGTTCTTCCATCATCTCCCGCTTTAATGTTTCCTCCGAGGTCTCGCCAATCTCCGCCCGACCGCCGGGGATTGTCCAGAAAGGTTCGTGAACCGCGCGATGGACAAGCAGGTGCCCGTCACGAAAGCCGAGCCCGGCGATGCGGTAATTGAAGCGCTGACTGCCTGCATTGAGGCGAACGACGGTTCGCTTGGGCATGACGTTATCCGAGATCGATGACCACAATTTCCGGCGGAACGCCGAAGCGGATAGGCGCCATGGAGCAACCGAGCCCGCCGGAGACGATAATATTTCGGCCGTTCTCGACGATATGGCCATAGGCGTAACGATCGCCATAGCGCGAGGGCACGACCGGCGAATAGCCGAAAAGGCGGATCTGTCCTCCATGCGTATGGCCGGACAGGGTCAGCGATACCCGTTCGGGCACGCGCGGAAATATATCTGGCTCGTGGGCAAGCAGGATAACGGGCGCGTCGTCGGAAACCTGCGCAAGCGTTCCGCCGAGATCGTCAAGGCCTTGCATCCGGCTACGGCCCCATTTCCTGCCTGGCAGGAGCGCCAGCTGGTCTTCCAGACCTGCCAGCCAAAAGCCATTCCCGTCTTTTTCCAACCGGATGGCACGGTTGCTGTAGACGGAGATGCCCGCTTCGGCCAAAGCTCTATGCCCGAAAGTATCGCCTCCGCCATTCTTCTGTGCGGTCCTATCCTCCCACCAATCATGGTTGCCCATGATCGCATGGACGCCGAGCGGGGCCTTGAGCGTAGCCAGCGCCTTCGACCATTCACTGGAATGGACATAGCGTGTCACCATGTTCATTCCGGCCGCGTAATCGCCAAGCAGGAGCGTGATATCGCCCCCCAGTTCGTTGGCGTGGGCGCAGATCGAGGCGACGCGGGCTGCGGACATCCAAGGTTCGCAGGCGTGGAGATCAGCAAGTGCGACAAGCCGCAGCTTCAGGCCGGGCGTCCACCCCGGCGGGGTCAGCGCGTAACGGGAAATCGCAGGCCGGGCGAGTGGTTCATAGGCGAGGGCATATCCGCCGAGTGCCGTGAGGCCGGCAAAGCTGCCGCCCATGAGTTTGAAAAAGCTGCGCCGGCTGATCAATCAATCGTCCTCCCGGAACAACCCGAACTGAGCAGCCTCCATATCCTTCGGCGGCTGCATGCCGAGATGTTTCCATGCGATTGCGGTCAGAACGCGGCCACGCGGCGTGCGCTGGATAAAACCCTGCTGGATCATATAGGGCTCGATAATGTCTTCGATCGCATCGCGTGGCTCGGAGAGGCCGGCGGCGATGGTTTCGATGCCAACAGGTCCGCCGCCGAAATTGACGGCGATCATGTTGAGGTAGCGTTTGTCGAGCTGGTCGAGGCCCATATTATCGACCAGAAGGCGGGTCAGCGCCTCATCGGCGATCTCGCGGGTGACGGCTTCGGCTCTTGCAACTTCGGCAAAGTCGCGCACGCGGCGCAGCAGGCGGCCGGCGATGCGCGGTGTGCCGCGGGCGCGCCGCGCGATCTCGCGGGCGCCGTCATCGGTCATGCCAAGGCCCATCAGGCGGGCGCCGCGGCGGACGATCAGTTCCAGTTCCTCCACCGTATAGAAGGAGAGGCGCACCGGAATGCCGAAACGGTCGCGCAGCGGTGTCGTCAGCAAGCCGAGGCGGGTGGTGGCGGCAACGAGCGTGAATTTCGACAGGTCGATCTTCACCGAGCGGGCGGCAGGGCCCTCGCCGATGATGAGATCGAGCTGGAAATCTTCCATGGCCGGATAGAGGATTTCCTCGACTGCCGGGTTGAGGCGATGGATTTCGTCGATGAAGAGAACGTCGCGCTCTTCGAGATTGGTGAGCAGAGCGGCCAGATCGCCGGCCTTTGCGATGACGGGGCCGGAGGTCGAGCGGAAATTGACGCCGAGCTCTTTTGCCATGATCTGCGCCAATGTCGTCTTGCCAAGGCCGGGCGGGCCGACGAAGAGAACGTGATCCAGCGCTTCGCCGCGGTTTTTGGCAGCTTCGATAAAGATCTTGAGATTGGCGCGCGCCTCCGCCTGGCCGGTGAACTCGTCCAGAGACTGCGGGCGGAGCGTGGTGTCCAAGTCTTCGCCACGCTTTTCCGGCGTTATCAGGCGGGCATCAGTCATTGGGTATTTCCGTTAGAAGCTTGCTCAAGTCCATACACCAAGCGGCCTGCATTGACACCCCGCGGCGCCATCAGCGTGAGAGTTCCCGCAGGCCGAGGCGGATCAGCTTGGCGCTATCCGCATCTTCGCCGGCCGTCTTCATGGCGGCGGCGACCGCATTGGCTGCCTGATCACGCGAATAGCCGAGATTGGTCAAGGCCGAAACGGCGTCGGCAACGGGGGCAGCGGCCACGCCTTCGCCGATCTCCTGTTTGAGGCCGATATTGATCGCCTCGCCGGCAAAGGCGGGTGCCTTGTTCTTGAGCTCGGTGACGATGCGGATCGCGACCTTGGGACCGACGCCCTGAGCGCGCGAAACGGCGGTCTTGTCCTGCAGGGCGATGGCATTGGCAAGCTCGGGCGGAGTGAGCGTCGAAAGCACGGCGAGCGCCACTTTCGCGCCGACGCCCTGCACGCTCTGCAGCAGGTTGAACCATTCGCGTTCGAGCTGCGTCTGGAAGCCGAAGAGCTTCAGCTGGTCCTCACGCACATAGGTCTCGATAAAGAGCACGCAAGCCTCTCCGACGGAACCTAGCTTCGAGAGCGTGCGCGCCGAGCAAAAGGCGACGTAGCAGACGCCGTGCACATCCACGAGCACGTGGTCATCGCCGATCTCATCTATGGTGCCTTTCAGCTTGCCGATCATGATCTTATTCCGTCAGGGATGGGTTTCGGGTGAAATGATGTCGAGCGAGGGGAAATAGGAGCGATAACGTGCTGCATCGCGGGTCAGCAGGCGGTGCCGACGCCATTCCGCATGGGCACCAACGAGAAAATCGGGAAGGGTCCGCTCCCGTTGGCCGCCCGCAGTCCGATAGCTGCGATGAGCTTGCCCAGCACGGAAGGCTGCCTCGAAAGGTAAATCCTCTCGTTCGAGATTAAGCCAGGCAAAGGCAAGCAGAAGCTTCTCCTCAGTCAGAGGTGCGGCGCCAAGCTCGGCCCAGACGACTGGGGTCAGCACCAGATCTCCCTCAGAGGCGCAACGCTTAAGCGCGTCAAGCGACCATTGGCGAAGCGTGCTTTGCGGTCCCAAAATGTCGATGAGAATATTAGTATCAATGACGGTCGAGATCTTCACGCGGACCCCTTAACCATTCCATATATTCGTCGGTCGTCATGCCATCGAGGTCCAATAGTCCCTCAACGCTGGCAGCCCATTCCTCGAAATTGCGAATCTGCGATTGGTTTTCGGTGACCTTTACCAAAAGGGCTGCATCGTCTTTCGCAATAAATTCCACCTCCGAGCCAGGAACGATGCCCAGCCTGTCGCGGATTTCCTTGGGTATGGTCACCTGGCCTTTTTCAGTCACACGCATAGTAATACCTCTGCGGTAATACCTACCTGTGGGCTGAGAACAAGTCAAGAACAAATCAGCCGGCCAAAGCCTGCCGCATCTTGTTTCCGCCGCGGTGATGGGCATGGCAGATACCGATCGCCAATGCGTCGGCGGCGTCGTCGCCCTTGAATTCGACTTTCGGCATGAGGATTTTCAGCATCATGTGGATCTGCTTCTTCTCGCCGTGGCCGACGCCGATGACGGCTTTCTTCACGGCGTTCGGCGCATATTCCGACACTGGGAGACCGGCGCGGGCTGGCACTAGCATGGCGATGCCGCGGGCCTGGCCGAGTTTAAGGGTCGCAACCGCATCCTTGTTGACGAAAGTCTGTTCGACGGCGGCCTCATCCGGCTTGTAGGAATGAACCACATCGGCAAGGCCGTCATGCAGCTGGCAGAGGCGGGAAGCGAGGTCCATGTCACCATCCGAAGTGACGGTTCCCGAGGCAACGAAGCGCAGCGAATTGCCGAGCGTATCGATGATGCCCCATCCGGTGCGGCGAAGGCCGGGATCGATCCCGATGATGCGAATCGTGTTTTGCATTGCTCATCCTATAGCGATGGCGAATTAAGTGCCATTGATATGTGAACAAAACAAAAACATGCCTTGTTTTGCGGGGCCGCATTTACCGCGAATTAAACCGAATGCCTGAATTCTAATCCATCAAATGTGAGAGAAGCCAGCTTTCGCAAAGCTTAAGGCTTCCGATGCTCTGTTTGCAGTTCAACCGGTGGGTGATGTCTCCATGATTCCGCTCGCCGGCGGCGCCGTTCCGGAAGGGTTCGTTTTTCATGGCTCAGAGATTTCAATCCCTGTCCTTCAAGGTGATAGCCACCTTCATCCTGCTGACCACGCTTTCGGTCGCGGTGATCAATATCCTCGCCTATTTCGCCAGCAGCCGCGTTTCCGACGAGCAGGCGCTGAAGGCCAAAGAGAGCGTGCTGATCTTCCGCGGCGACATGCTGCAGGACCAACTTGAGCAGCTTGAGAACCAAGCGACCTCGATTGCGCGTATCGAAGCGCTGCAGATGTCGATCACCAACCTGAAGAGCGGTTGGAAGACGATGGAGAAGAGCTCCGGCGATGCACGCGGGGAGCTGAAGAAGGTCTTCATCACGAACAATCCGAACCCGGCCGACCAGCGCGAGAAGCTCGCAAAGCCTGAGGGTCCGAGCGGTTTCTATTATTCGAGCCATGAGAAGACGCAGGGCGAAGTGGCGCGCGATCTCGCCGATACCGCCTTCAGCGACCTTTTGATCGTCGATCTCGACGGCACCGTGCTCTATTCCTACAAGAAGAATGACGATTTCGCTGAAAACCTGAAGTCGGATGCCTGGAAATCGACCGGTGCGGGCATCGCCTATGCCAAGGCAATCGAAAATACCGCCAAAGCAACGGACGATTCCGCACCGACGGCCTTCTCCGGCCTGCGTGTCGATGCCGGAAGCGGCAAGTCGGCGATCTTCTATGCGGTGCCGATCGTCAAGCTCGGCCAGGCGAAGGGGCTGATGCTGTTCAAGGTGCGCGACGATGTCGTCACCAGCATTCTGGCAAAGGGTATCGTGTCCGGCAGCACGGCAAAGGCGGCCATCATTTCGGCAGACGGCTCGGCCGTTGGTCTCAATGCATCCGGCCAGCTTGCGCCGCTCGATACTGCGCCGTTCACCTTCATCAAGGATGCGCTTACGAGCTCGGCGATGACGGTTGCCGACTTCGATCGCGCCGATGGTGCAGCACGCGCCTATGTGCGCGGCATCGATTATCGCGGCGACCGTTTCCTCGTCGTTGAAAGCGTGCTGCTCAGCGAATTGAATGCCGGCTCCATCGAGGTCGCCACCTTGCTGACCTCGATCGGCATTGGCGTTCTCGTCGTCATGGCGGTCGCCACGGGGTTCATCACCAACTTCCTGTTCTCGCCGCTTGCCCGCCTTGCCGGCGTGACCCGCGAAGTCGCAGACGGCAAGCTCGACGTTGAGATCGGTAGCCAGAACCGCGAGGATGAGATCGGCACGATGGCGAAAGCACTTGCTCGCTTCAAGCAGTCGCTGATCGAAGGCCGCGAGCTCGAAGCTGCGAGCGAGCAAACGCGTATGCGGGCTGAAAATGAGCGCCAGCAGAATCTGGCTCAGCGGGAGGCGGAGGCCCGCAGCCTGCAGGACGTCGTCGCTGCACTCGACGAGGGGCTTCATCATCTGGCGAGCGGTGATCTGGCCTACCAGATCGAAACCCGCTTCCCGAGCGAGCTCGAAAGCCTGCGTGTGAACTTCAACGAGGCGCTGGCGACGCTCAACGAAACGATGACGGCGATCGGAGGCAACTCCATGGCCGTGCGTGCCGGCTCCGAAGAGATGCGGACGGGTGCCGATGAACTGGCCGGCCGCACCGAACGACAGGCAAGCTCGATCACCGAGACGGCCAATGCGATCAGCGCCATAACCCAGTCGGTCCGCGTGCAGATCGAGCGCGCCGAACAGGCTGCGCGCATCGCCCGCGACGCCAAGAAGGAGACTGTCGGCTCCAGCCAGATCATGCGCGAGACGATCGCGGCGATGGAAGCGATCCAGGCGTCTTCACGGCAGATCAACACCATCATTTCCGTCATCGACGATATCGCCTTCCAGACCAACCTGCTGGCACTGAATGCCGGCGTCGAGGCGGCACGTGCCGGTGAAAGCGGCAAGGG